>SCTP01000231.1 GCA_004322325.1 Gammaproteobacteria bacterium
TTGAGTGCTAAAAATTATCGTGGAGAGGAACTTCAAAAAAGAGGCGTACCATTTCAAGTCTATCCAAGAGCTGAGGTGCTAGATCAAGCATTTAGTCTTGCCAAAGAGTTGATAAAAAAACCGAGAAATTCTTTAATTACGCTAAAGAATCATCTAGTACAAACAATACGAGATGAACTACCGAGCATCATTGAAGCTGAAGAAAGAATGCATAGGCAAACGATTCATCAGCCTGAAGTGATCGAAAGAATAGAATTACTTTTCCAAGGAAATATATGAAGCCCATTGTATTTATGGTTTCTGGTCAGGGTTCTCAGTATTACCAAATGGGATTAGATTTTTATTCTGAGAATGAATTTTTTTACAAAAGTATTCATTCACTTAATGATGTGGCGAAAGAAAAATTTGGTACTTCTGTGATTGATATAATGTATGATCATAAGAAGCACATGTCCGAAGCTTTTGAAGATCCAGTTATATCGAGTCTGGGGATCTATTTAATAGAATATGCGCTAGCCTCTACCTTGATACATTGCGGTATTAAACCAGCTAAAATAATCGGTTCAAGTATGGGGATGTTTGTTTCTAGCGTGCTTGCTCAATGTCTAGATAAATATCAAGGATTAGAAGCAATTTATCATCTCATGACGCTTATAAAAGAGCGCGGTGAACACGGCTGTATGATCATGGTGCTTGCAGATCCAAGCCTGTATCACGGTAGTGAAATATTAAGAGACAATGCTGTTTTGGCGGCAATGGACAAAGCATTTGGTTTTGTTCTCTCTATGCACTTAACTAATTTAGACTGTGTAGAAAATTATTTAGATAAGATAGAGGTAAGTTTTCATCGCTTACCCGTTTCGAGAGCCTATCACTCTCATTGGATGGATATTATTAAAGATGAGTTTTTAAATATGAACTTGCATTTTTCCTCTACGGAACCATCGACTTCATTAATATGCTGCGCTAAAACAGATGAATTAAAAACTGTTGGAACACTGGATCTTTGGAATGCTGTCAGAAGTCCATTATTATTCTCTGATACGATTGCTAAAATCGAAGAGAAAATGGCAAGTTGTTATATTGATATTGGACCATCTGGGATGATGGCAACTGGGTTAAAATATATTTTACCTCAGCATTCCCAATCAGAAATTTATACAATTCTTAGTCCCCACAAGCAGGCATCTAAAAATTTTGAACGGATTAAAGCCCTAATTAGAAATTAATTTCCAAAATTAGGGCTTAACAGACTAATTAGCAAGACGATAAGCTTTCCATTTGCTATAAGTAAAGTAGACTGCGACAAATAATATAAATTCTATCATCATCGCTGCAAATAGGGGATTGCTAGGCATACCAACTAATAGAATAGATAATAATCTTGCAAGTCCGCTTAAAAAGATTACTAACGCAATGGGTGGAATAAAGTAATAACGAGAATCGATATTTCTTGCCACCCAAAAGCAAAATCCGCCAAAGGTAAGCCAGAATACGGAGATACATCGTAATTCATTATCGATTGCTGGTACAACATCGGGCGTAGCTCCCGGTATCGCTGCGGCACCACCAATTAATCCATTCATTCCTGTAAGAAGAGATATTACAAATATTAAATAAAGTAAATATTTAAGCGTCAGTTTCATTCCATTTCTCACTTTTCACGTTAAAAATTTTTAACCATTAGAGAAAAGATTATTCCAATAACCTTTTCTCTGGCGTATTTTAAATGTTATCTAATGGGAATGCAAATAAAATACATAACCTAAAGGTTAAGATAATTGCTATAAGAGAAAACTTTATTTTTACAAATGCCACCTATTTTATAAGCATTTTCGCCTTGTATAACCGAGTAATAGCATCCTTGGATATTTTTTATTTCATTTGCCTGATGTAAATACGAATACCATTCTTCTGGCGGTTGCTTATAATCGTCTTCTGAAAAGAGAAACAATAATTTTTGTTTCTTGGAAAGTATCTGAATAATATCTTTTGGAGCATCCTGCCCCACTGCTATTTGATAATCATTCTGAATTTCACGATCAGATTTAACTATAAGCCATACTAATTCGCCTTTAGCATTTAAAAGAAGAAAGCTACCAATAGAGTCAATTAAGTAGAATTCAATGATTGAGTTATCTTTAATAAATTGCCAAAAGAAATCCATAAATTTTTTCTCTTCTAGATAAGAGAATGTACCTGCAGTAATATTTTTAATGACTGTTTCAGATAAATCAGCAAAGTAATGATTTTGCATAGCAAAAATTGCTTTATCAATCGATTCAAAGACATGAGGATCATCTTTTAAAATAAACTGATGAATAATACCTTCGTTAAAAGCATCAATAGCAAGCTTATGATCCGTTACTCCCGTTAACATTATTTTCTTTATAGGGGAGTCAATCAATTCTCGACATAATTCAATTCCTTTCATGCCTGGCATATCATGATCAACAATAATGACTGATGGGATATTAAAACGATTTCGATCATATAGCTTATTGTAAATATTGTTCAGATTAATGGTAACTGCATATCTACCATGCTGATCAATGTCGATATCTTCGGAGGAATCAGTCAGTGTATGAAGAAATTCTTTTGAATGAGGCGCAACATTTTGCTGATTTTGTAAAAATTGTAAAGCTTTTCGTGGATTATTAAATTCTTGATAAGAAATTCGATTGCTTAAATTGGCAATAAGGTTTTCTAATAATATTGAATCATCATCTATAATGGTGGCTATTGTAGGATAGTAGAAGCAGGGTAGTTTAGTATTCATATTTCCTCATAAATTTTTTTAAACATTAAGCGGGAAAAAAAGAGTAATGGTCGATACGCTATTAGGCTCTTGGATAAAAGCAATATTCCCATTCATGCTTTTTATTGCAGCTGTTATGAAACCAAATCCATTTCCAGGATGAGCTGGTGTTCCAAGAGTAAAAAGATCATATTCAGTGGTTAGAGGTGATATTTTTTCGATATATTTAAAAAGTAACTTATATGTATCCTTATTTTTTTCTAAATAAATGATTACTTCACCTTCACCTATATGATAGATAGAACGCATCGCGTTTTTGATTAAACAATAAAACACACCAAGAATAAGAGATTTTTTTCCTCTGACTAAAAAATCAATTTCTGGCGGCGCTATTTTTATTAATGATATATATTTTGTTGAAGAGAAAGGATGGTTTTTGATAGCTTGCTGTAAGCATTCCATGATTGAAAATTCTAAATTATCATTAATCCAGTTATCAGTAGGGCCAGAAAATAGCACCATCATATTAAATATAGTTAAAGTATCGTTTACTTTTTTATCAATGTCAGATATTGCTTGGTCAATATTTTTCATTTTACTTTCTGTGAAAGGCATAATACATTGTTTAATATTGCCAGAACTTGCACGAATGGCTAGTAAGTTATTTTTTAAGTCATGAGAAAATTGTGACAATAAGGAATTAAAATTTATAGACATAATGACAGCGTTCTCCTTAATTAAAAGGGATATTACTAAAATGGCGGAGATTTATCTACAATATCTTTTACCCAGTAAATATCTTTAAAATTCTCTTTATTATATCCCGTGGCAATGTATATATTTTGATAACCGGAATCGTATAGATCTTTGGCAGCTATTTCTCCTTTTAAATTTCCACCAAGTGATGAATCGATATAAATGAGAGTATCTTTTTTATATGAATTGGAAACTTTTTTAAAATCGTAGAAATCGTTAAACACAGCGATTTTTTTATTAGAAAGTTCAGCTCGATTTTCCCATATCCTAGTGATTGTTTCATCATCATCAATGAATACAAGTTCATTATTTTCTAGTATCTTAATATGGGCGTCCATTACAAGCAATTTTGGTATTATTTTAATAGATAACCGTTGACAGTTTTCTCTGATATCAATCGCTTCATAACGGCTGGTGACTAAAGTTGTTTGGCTTGTAATGCCGAGCATTTTTGCCAACGTTAAGCCGGTTTCTTTATAACCGGCAAGCTCATAATCAAGCAGATAGTTTATTTCAGGCGAGTTTTGATTACGGTTGCAGTAATTTATTAGCTCATCTGGTGAGTAAAAATGTATTAAATTAATGTTATGTAATTTTATAAATTCACCAGAGATTTTTTTGTCCCATATACTATGAATAAAGTCATCATCATCAAGCACAACAAGCGTTGAGTTACGAAAAATATTTATTTCATGAGTAAACCAGCTTGGTGGTCTTGCTTGTGGTAAGGTGATTTCAAAAGTTGTTCCTTTATTTGTTTGGCTAGTAATTGAATAATTGCCACTCCAGGTATAAATATTGCTAATAGCGTAAGACAGTCCAAGACCTGATCCTTGAATTTTACCGAAGCTGGTGCCTGCTTTCATAATCGCTGGAAGTAGGTGATTTGGGATGCCACAGCCATTATCAATAATGCTGATTATTATATTTTCTTTTTTCTTGCCTAATTTGACGATAATTAATCCATTGTCTTTAATGGCTTCAATGGAATTATTGATAATATTTGAAAGAGCCCTTTTAAAGCTAGGAATATCTACATTTATAAATAAAGCATTAGCATCCTGACATGTCTCTAATTCGATTTGAATAGGTAAATTGGAAGCTTGTACTCTTTTTTCAGAAACGATGCTATCAAGCATGAGAGCGACTGGTTCGGGAGAAGGTGTTGATGTGTTGGCGATTTTAGTTTTTTCCTGCTTATATTGGGAAAGGAGGTTATTGGCAATATCATTAACCCGTTGGATGGCGCCTCTTATGGCGATACGCTTTTTTTCCGGGATGGAAAACAAATCATCTGTTTCTACATTTAAAACTAATAAAGGTGAGCGAATGTCATGCGCTACTTGAGTTGCAATTTGCCCGAGAGCCGCTTCTCGGGAACGTTCTTCGGCACTTTTTAGTAAGGTGGTAATTTTATCTCTAATTTCTTTGATTTCACTAGGGAGGTTGGGTAAGTCGGTAGGCTCCATTTTGCTTTTTTCGTTTCTCAGTAAAAAAAGAAGATTGTCAATCGGGGTAATAAAAAGTTGTTGGGGAATCCTTTTGCTTAGTGGGTAGAGTACGATGAAAATAGTTACAAAAAATAATAATAGCAACGCAAGCTTTGTTAAAAGATCAGAAAATAAGCCAAGGTCATAGAAAATTGATCCTTTAACAATAATAGTGCCGAGTTCTGTGCCGTCAATATATTTGATTGGATAGGTGTAAATCCAAGAAAATGGGAAACTCCATTGAAGGTTTTTTTGGGGAGCTGTTTTTTCTTTGTTATTCCACATGAATTTAATAATGTTAGACTTTTGGTTTAAATCGTCTATTTTTGGTTTAATGGAATCCTCATTTTTGACTAAAACTTGCCTAATTACAAAGCTTTCTAAGTTGCTGCATTGTTCTTCGAGATTTTTCTCTAATTGATGCGAGCTGCTAATAATATCGTTAATAGTAATTATTAATATTACTACCATTGCTGCGATGAAACAAAATAATATTCGATAACCGATAGCTTTTCTTATGTGGGTTGATAAGTTAATAGAGCTGCAAAAATTTTTTTTATTCATTTTAAATAAACTTATTTTATATAAAAAGTATTAAAACGATCTTTTTATAATGGCGTACACTCTAGGAAATTGATAGCTTTTCCACCAGCACTTCTCCTTTTGATGTTAATCGATAAATACCGTAAGCATTTGATCTAAACCAATCAGGGTTTTTTTGTAATGCAGCAAAATAACTATAAAGCACTCTCTCTCGCATATTTTTGTTTAAAATAGAGGGATGGAATTGATGTAGCGCTTCTATAGCAGATAAAATAGTACGATAGGTTAGATAAGATATAGCATCACTTGGTTTTTTATTGTAATTCTGATAATAAGCTTCCGAAAAATTTTTAAATTCTAATAAATTATTATCAAATAGGATTGGGCCGATTCGATAGCTTTCGTACGTCAAGTCAAATTTATGAACTTGGCCATCCACCTCATTGCTCCAGTTATCTTGATCTGAAATAAAAATAAGATCTTTATTGGGAAAAGACGAGATGATATGTGTTACGAATACATTATAAGCATAGTATGCATCATTAAATACTAAAATTACATCATCCGTATGGCCTACCATTAGCCTTCTGCTATCAATAGACTTAATATCGTCCATAATCAATTTGTTTTCAGTTATTTTTGTGGCAGACGATATTTTTTTGTGATTAGCTATGAATAATCTGCTGGCGTCGACGCATTGTTTACAATCAGTTTGCACAATAATATAGATGTTTCTCTGGGGAAATTTTGTTTTAACAAATTTACTTAAAAGTTCCATAATGCGACTATCTGGTAAGAATGTGCTATAGAAATTTTTTGGAAGACTTTGTAGCGCATCTCCAGAAGCATAAGCAGATAACACCATTACATTTGGAAAATAATTTCTAAGTAATAAAACCTGATCAGAAGAGTTTGGGCCAATAATTAAATCGGGCTGCCACTGAGATATTTTGGGTATCTCTGCAAGAATATCAAGCGAGCCTTTACCATAAAGAAAAGATTTATATTTAATTTCTACATTATATTTTTTTGCTATTTTTGCAGCGACTTCTACGCCTGCAAAATAAGCTTTTTCATATTCAGATAGATAGGGTACCAATGGCATTTCTTTATAAGGGCCATCTAACAGAGCAAGTTTCACAATATCGGGGGCTTCTGCGTATCCATTGGATAGCAAAAACAAAGAAATTAGAAAAGTAGTTACCATTCCATATTTTTTTAACATAACCTACGCCCTATAGCCGCGTGGTGCTCTTTAAAGTTATTCTAAAGAAAATAGTATACTGTGAATTTCCTAAACATATTGATATAATTCAGTTACCAGATATACAATCCAACAATAATTAATTGTGTTGCATACTATCACGCTGCTTGAAGGGAAACAAGTAAGTTTATTATAAGTTGAACTGTATAATACTTCCAAATTGTTAAGGCTATTGGTGTTTAATTTATGAAAGCAATTCTATTTCTTGGCACATCTTTAGTTAGTGCGCAATATCTTCGCCAGTCTGTCGAAGCGTTGGGGCTACGTCCTATTTTTCTTCTAAGAATAAATGAATATTCAGGACTTCCTCGGCGAGCAATAGAAGCATGTGAATATTATGAGGCTGATGTTAATTCAATGGACGATACTCTTTATGCTATTCGGCAACACAATTTTATGGATAGTGTAGCGGCAGTTACTTCTTTTTTAGACGAGACATTTCAAAATGTTTGTGCAATTTCTGATCATTTTGGAGTGGCTGGCCCTGATCCTGCATTAGCACAGTTAACTGATAAAATAATAACGCAGAAAATGATTCCTGAGTTCTGCCCGCCCAGCATGGTATTTACTTTATCAGATATTTCTGAGGAACGATTGAGATTTTTTTTAGGTTCACAAAAGACTTGTAACACTTTTGTATTGAAGCCAGGAATTTCATCTGGAGCAGTAGGTGTATTTATATTAAATGATGATACAACAACCGAACAGATCACACAGCTTATTTGCCATTCTCAAATTGAAAAAGCAGAAAGTCGATGTTGGATAATACAGCCACGTATCTCTGGCCATTTATACAGCTTAGAGGGGTATGTGCAACATGGCCAAATCTTTTTCTTGGGTTTTTCAAAGCGAATTAGAGAAGGATTAACAGAAATTGTTAATGAGTTTCCTGCAAATAAAAGTTTACCAGATTATCTCCAGCAAAGATGCTATGAAGCGGTAAAAGTGCTTGTTCAACGTTCTAATTATTTGAATGGTTATTTTCATTGTGAATTTATTGTAAATTCGGAGACCGTATATTTTATTGATGGGAACGTAGGGAGAGTGGCTGGTGCCTCAATAGTTCAGCAAATAGCCTTAGCATATGATAAAAAACCGGTTGATGTTATTAAGCATGTAATTGACCTAGGCCTTTTTAAAGGGATTAATACATCAGGTTTTCGTTACGGAACGATCAGTAAAAACCAAACATTAAGCATAAGTTATTGTTTACCAAGTCCTGCTACTGTTTTGGGTGTAACACTTCCTAAAAATATGACTTCTTTTCATACTCCAATTATAGATAATGGT
>SCTP01000030.1 GCA_004322325.1 Gammaproteobacteria bacterium
ATGCAGCAAGCGCCACTCACGCTCGCTAACACTAAAATACTCCCCTCCATTTGCTACGAAGTCGCCTACCCCGAATTGCTTTATTCAGCTGATCGAACCATCAACTTACTCCTCACTATCACCAACGATGCGTGGTTTGGCGATTCTTCTGCTCAAGCACAACACTTACAAATGGCTGAAATGCGTGCCTTAGAGTTGAAAAGACCTCTCTTGTTTGCCAGCAATGATGGTATCACTGCCATCATTGGTCCTGATGGAAATATTGTCTCTGCCGCTCCACCGCATGAGACATTTGTTTTAACGGGCAGCATCCAACCAATGATAGGGCTCACGCCGTGGATGCGTAATGGTACGGACCCTATTTTATTTATTGCCTTGGTATCACTCATCACAGCGATACGCTCAAAAATAATAAGCGAGAAAACAAATGGAAGAACAATACAAACCGCAAGAGATTGAAAATCAAGCCCAACATTATTGGGAAGAAAAAAATTGTTTCCACGTGGTGGAAGATGTTAATCGAGAAAAATTTTACTGCCTTTCGATGATGCCTTATCCCAGTGGCAGTCTCCACATGGGCCACGTGCGTAATTACACCATTGGCGATGTCATTGCACGTTATCAAACCATGTTAGGCAAAAACGTATTACAACCCATGAGCTGGGATGCGTTCGGTTTACCCGCTGAAAATGCAGCGATCAAGCATCAAATTCCGCCCGCGCAATGGACGCGTCAGAATATTGCGCATATCCGCAGCCAGATGAAGCGAATGGGGTTTGCGTACGATTGGAGCCGCGAACTCACCACGTGTGATCCTGACTATTACCGCTGGGAGCAATGGTTTTTTCTTCGTCTTTACAAAAAAGGCTTGGTTTACAGAAAAAATGCCGAAGTGAATTGGGATCCTGTTGATCAAACCGTGCTGGCGAATGAACAAGTCGTCAATGGTCGCGGCTGGCGCTCAGGTGCAATTGTAGAGCGACGTGAAATTCCGCAATGGTTTTTAAAAATTACTGATTATGCTGATGAATTACTCAATGACTTAGATAAACTCACTCATTGGCCGGAACAAGTCAGAACCATGCAACGCAATTGGATTGGGCGTTCAGAAGGAGTGGAAATTGTTTTTGATATTCCTAATTATGGCCCTATCTCCATTTTCACGACGCGCCCTGATACGTTATTTGGCGTCACTTACATGGCAGTCGCGCCGCAACATCCATTAACCAAACAATTAGCGGAACAAAATCCTGCACTGCAGCAATTCATCGAAGAATGCCGCAATATCAAAGTAGCGGAAGCTGAAATCGCCACCATGGAAAAACGCGGCATGCCACTCGGCATTCAAGCACGCCACCCGCTGACAGGTGAAATGATTCCCGTCTGGGTCGCCAATTTTGTGCTGATGGAATATGGCTCCGGCGCATTAATGGCTGTTCCTGCGCATGATCAACGTGATTTTGAATTTGCGATGAAATACGACTTACCGATTAAACAAGTGATTGTCCCTGAAAATAAGGCATCATGGGATTTCACTCGCAGCGCGATGGTGGAAAAAGGAACATTAATTAATTCAGGCGAATTTAGCGGCTTATCTTCCAAAGCCGCCTTTGATGCCATTGCTAAGATAGGTAAACGTCAAATTAATTATCGTTTACGTGATTGGAGTGTGTCGCGTCAGCGCTATTGGGGAGCACCTATTCCTATTATTTATTGCACCACCTGCGGTGCCGTTCCCGTTCCTGATAAAGATTTACCCGTCGTGTTACCCGAAGACGTTCAATTTACTGGTGTCAGTTCACCACTCAAAACCATGCCTTCTTTTTATCAAACGACGTGCCCGCTATGCCATGAACCTGCCACTCGTGAAACAGATACATTTGATACATTTATGGAATCCTCCTGGTATTACGCTCGTTTCGCCTGCAAAAAACAAAATAAAGCCATGCTCGATGGCCGTGCCAATTATTGGCTACCAGTCGATCAATACATCGGTGGCATTGAACACGCCGTCTTACATTTACTCTATGCCCGCTTCTTCCATAAATTAATGCGCGATGAAGGCTTACTCAATAGTGATGAACCATTCACCCGCTTATTATCACAAGGCATGGTGTTAAATAACGGCGTTAAGATGTCGAAATCCAAAGGCAACGTCGTCGATCCGCAAACATTAATCGATCACTACGGTGCAGATACCGTGCGCCTGTTCATGATGTTCGCTGCACCGCCTGAGCAAAGCTTGGAATGGTCTGATAGTGGCGTCGAAGGAGCCCATCGCTTCTTAAAACGATTGTGGGCATTTGCTTATGACCATCAGCAACGCGTTCAAAAACAAAATCATCTGCCTCGCTCTAGTCGATTAAGTGCCATTCAATGGGAAAAAGCGGATGCCGCCCAAATGAATATTTTCAGGCAAATTTATGGCATTTTAGATCAAGCTAAATTTGATTATGAACGTCAGCAATACAATACTGTCGTATCCGGTTGCATGAAAATATTAAACCTACTGACTAAATTAGAAAATCCTACCGCTGACTCGATTGATATTCGTGATAATGTGATTCACAAAGGGCTAAGTATCATCTTACGTTTACTGGCACCGATCACGCCTCATATTACCCATCAATTATGGATAGACTTGCATTTTGAAGGCGTGATTGTCGATGCTTCTTGGCCGAAAGCCAGTTCCATCGCATTTAAAGTAGAGACCATTGAATTAGTCGTGCAAATTAATGGAAAATTACGCAGCCGTATTCGTGTGCCACATGATGCAGATAAGCAAGTGATTGAGACGAAAGTAAAGGAAGATACAAAAGTTCAACAAGCTATTCAGGGGCAAGCGATTAAGAAAGTGATTATCGTGCCGAATAAGCTAGTGAACGTGGTGGTAGGAGAATAACATGCGAACGCTGCTGATGTTTTTGATGACGCTCTGCTTAACCGCCTGCGGTTACCATCTGCAAGGACAAACGCAGCTAGCACCCCCGCTACAACGCCTATATTTACAATCACCTGATCCTTATGGCGCTTTATCGCATAACTTGCAGCAAGCATTAAAATTATCGCACGTTCAACTGACCACCTCACCCGCTGATGCTACCACCATCCTCGCGATTCTAAGCGATATACCGTCGCAAAAATTACTCAGCGTCAGCGGCACACAGCAAACACGTCAATATCAATTAGGTGTCACGGTTACCTATGAAATTCAAAATGCAAAAGGTTTGACGATAATAGGGCCTGAAGCATTAAGTGAGACGAGAACACTCACTATCCAATCAAATCAAATTCTCGGTAGTAGTAATGAAGCGACCATGTTATACCAACAAATGCGCAGTGCATTGGCTTTTGCGATTATGAATCGTATTGCGTCGCAAGAAGTCACGCGACGAGTTAATGCTGCACTATGAAACTCACTTACTTTCAATTGGAAGCGCAACTAGCAAAAAAACTTCTCCCTGTTTACATCGTCAGCGGCGAGGAATTGCTGCTGAAACAAGATGCGATCCAATGGATTCGTCAAACGGCTCAACAAGCTGGTTTTCACGAACGCATTCGTCTTAACGCCGATGAAGCAGAAGCTAATCAACTTTACACACTATTGCATTCTTCTTCTTTACTCGCTGAAAAACAACTGATTGAATTAGATTGTCGTCAAGCTAATCCTAATAAAACCCTTACGCCTATTTTACAAGAATATGGCAGCCATCCCTCGCCTCACCATTTATTACTGATTGATATCGGCAAAATTGATGACAAAATAGCAAAGAGTGCCTGGTACACTGCACTCGAAAAAATAGGCGCTAACGTGGCTATCTGGCCAATTCCGCGCGAACAATTACCCACTTGGATTACTCAGCGTGCAAAAAAATATCCGCTCACGCTCAAGCCAGACGCTGCGCATTTACTAGCAGAGTACGTGGAAGGCAATTTGATCGCCGCAGCCAATGCACTTGAAAAAATTTACTTACTTGCACCGACCAGTCCCATTGATGCGTCTCTTATTCAAACTCTACTCACCGATGAAAGTCATTTCACCGTTTTTGATTTTATCGAAAATATGCTCGCGGGTGATTTAACGCGTACCCTGCATATTCTGGAAAATCTGCGTGCTGAAGGAACCGAACCCGTGCTGGTTCTATGGGCCATCACGCGTGAATTACGCCTGCTCGCTGAGATGGCGGAACAACTTAAACAAGGCGCGACGTATGAAGCGCTGTTTCAAAAACAACGTATTTTTGCCCGTCGCCAAACAGCGATGCGGCGCTTTCTCACACATTTTTCTGCCACCGATTGCTGGCAATATCTGACCCGTGCAGCCGATATTGATCGTGTTATCAAAGGCGTAGCGCCAGGGGACGTATGGGATAGTTTGCGGATGTTTTGCTTAGGAATCATTTATAATAAGAATAATAGCTAAAGGATACACCATGCACCAAACGCACAAAGCTATCGGTATTTTAGGCGGCACCTTTGACCCCATCCATCTCGCCCACTTACGCATGGCAGTAGAGCTATATGAAGCCTTAGACTTAGCCAAAGTACACTTAATCCCCTGTTATCAACCTGTCCATCGTAAAAACCCATCTGCTTCTCCGGAAGACCGTTTAGCCATGGTAAAATGCGCTATCGCTAATGAACCGGCTTTGTATGCCGATGACCGCGAGATCCGCCGTCAAGCGCCCTCCTACATGATCGAGACCATTCTCGAATTACGCGCCGAGATACCCAACACGCCTTTCGCCTTAATCATGGGCATTGATGCGTTTCTCGGCTTCACCAGTTGGCATCGTTGGGCAGAACTATTAGAGATAGTTCATGTGATCATCGCCCATCGCCCTAATTATCAGCTCCCCTCCACTGGCATGATTGCTGATCTGCTACATGCGCGTTTACAGCAAGAAGCGGCCTTTATTCATGAAAATAGAGGAGGCGGGATCCTGCTGCGGCCTATCACCGCGTTAGAAATTTCAGCCACTGACATTCGAAAACAGATTGCAATGGGACGCAATCCAAGGTATTTATTGCCGAATAGCGTTTATGATTACATTAAACAACACGGTATCTATAGTATAGTTGGGCCTAAACATGAAATCTGAAGAATTACGTGACCTTGCTGTCAATGCGTTAGAAGAGTTAAAAGGTTTGGATATTGTCACCATGGATGTTCGCTCGCTCACCGCGATCACCGATTACATGGTGATTTGCACCGGGCGCTCGACTCGTCAGGTGAAAGCCTTAGCGGATAATGTGGCATTGAAAGCCAAACAAAGCCACGCTCCCTGTGTGCGGACAGAAGGTGAGACAGAAAGTGAATGGGTACTCGTCGATTTAGGCGATGTTGTCGTTCACGTCATGTTAGCCGCGACGCGTGCTTTTTATAGTCTGGAAGACCTTTGGGAACCAGTCAAAGAAATGCGCGATCAGAAAACAAACTCTTAGTGTATGCGCATCCGACTCCTCTCTATTACGCATAAATCCCCTGCGTGGATACAAGCGGGGTATGAGGAATATGCCAAACGTTTGCCACCTTCGTGTCAATTGGAGTTGATCGATATTCCTGCTGAAAAACGCACAGCCAATGCTGATATTAAGCGCATCACTGAACGTGAAGGGGAAAAAATGCTGGCGTTGATCAAGCCGCAGCATCATGTGATTGCGTTGGATGTGAAAGGCAAGCTCTGGACGACAGAGCAATTAGCCGAGCAATTGGCCGGGTGGCAGCAAGAGGGGCGTCATCTTGATCTGTTAGTCGGTGGCCCCGAAGGACTTGCCCCCGCTTGTTTACAAAAAGCGGAAACGCGATGGTCGTTATCGACGTTAACCTTTCCGCATATCCTCGTGAAATTAATCGTGGCAGAGCAGATTTATCGAGCATGGAGTATTTTGCAACAGCATCCGTATCATCGATAGTTTTTTCATAATCTCTTAATATTTATCTGCTAGTCTCTCGCGTCTTATAACACACATAAACGAGAGAGTAATTATTATGCCATTTTCATCTATTTTTATTAGTCGTGCAGCTAAAACTTTCGGTGGTGCTATCAATACGGCAATGTCCAATGCGCTTCTTTCACAGCAATCTTATTGGATAACGCAAGCTCGATTTAAGAACGCAGAGGAAAAAGCTGCTCAGGCACAAAATCCGACTCCATCCTCAGGAAATACACCAAAAAAATAAATAGTATTAAAAAAGAGCACGGTGGATGATGGCAACATACCTCATCCACCTACTCTCTTAAATTTTATTTATTCGCGATATCCTTGTTTTGTTCAGCTACAACTAATTGAGCTGCAGAAGAAGCTTCGCGGTAAAAGAATAATAATGGATTGTCTTGCTTATAATACCCGCAAGAATCATCAATTGGGTTATTTATTATTGATTGATAAGCCTCCTCAATGATATTCTCATCTAACATATCATCCGAATGGATTGATTCATCATCCATATTCATCTCTATTTCACTTGGAAGAATATGTATTTCATACCATGGTTGATAGCTATTTAAGTCAACCATCACTTTAAAAGTATTAATCGATTTTTTATTGTTAGTCCTAATGGATTTTATGCCTATTTCATCTCGCAATTTTTTAGGTAAACTTTTAAGACACGTGGTACTTTCTGAATCTAGAATAAAAGAAGGATCATTCAATAATTGTTTTGGATCGAATTTAGACAGCAAACTGATAGCCGTTGCGACTGCCTCTTGAGGATTGATTTTTGTGCGTTTCTTTTTTTCATTTTTATTTATTGAATTACATTTTCGTTTATGGCAGTTGTTATTATTATCTTCGTCATCCGTTGGGTTATCTATCATATCACCCGTAGGAGTAAGAGCCTCTTGAAAATCATCTTGAGAATCTTTCTCAAGGAGGCTAATCATTAAATCATATAATTCTTTTCTTCCCGAGTTACCCTTATGTAAAAAATCAGCTATTTGATCTCGCGATATTTTATCCTCACCAATGAAGTCAAAGATATTGATACGATTAAGTAATACTTCTAAAGTCCTTGAACCACCATTATGACTGAATATTTTAACCATCTGCTCAGCCGTAAAGCCTGATTCTTTTAAAACATCATAGTTATTTTTTATTATCTCTAAATTCTTCGATCCGCCAATATTACTGGCCATTTTAACCATCTGCTCAGCTGTAAAACCTAACGCTTTTAAAGCATCATAGTTATTTTTTATCGCCTCTAAATTCCTCGACCCCCCACTATGATTAACCATTTTAACCATCTGCTCAGCCGTAAAGCCTAACTCTTTTAAAGCATCGTAGTTATTTTTTATTATCTCTAAATTCTTCGATCCACCAATATGACTGGCCATTTTAACCATCCGCTCAGCTGTAAAGCCTAACGCTTTTAAAGCATCATAGTTATTTTTTATCGCCTCTAAATTCTTCGACCCACCACTATGCTTGACCATTTTAACCATCTGTTCAGTCGTAAAACCTAATTCTTTTAAAACATGGTAGCTATATCTTATCGCCTCTAAATTCTTCGAGCCACCATTATGGCTAACCATGTTAACCATCTGCTCAGACGTGAAGCCTAAATATTTTAAGGCATCACTAC
>SCTP01000232.1 GCA_004322325.1 Gammaproteobacteria bacterium
CTTCCGCCACAATATCGGAGGAATCAATAATATTCATCGATTTTTTCGTTAAGCGGTGATAGTGCTGAAAAATCCGCTCTTTGATAATGGGATAATGCGTACAAGCCAATAATAAAGCATCAATCTGATGAAGATCAGGATGGGCTAAATAGACATCTAATAAGGCATCAATCACGGTGTGATCACCAAATTCTTCAATGGCGGAAGCAAGCAGATTGGTGGCATAGGAAGATAAAGAGATATCTAACTTTAGTTCCTCTACCTTCTTCTTATAAATATGCGAATTGACCGTTTGCCGTGTGCCGATCAAGCCAATACGTTTGCTCGTGTAATTTTTCTTGAGAAAGTGAATGACTGGCGTGATCACGTCTAAGACGAGTGCTTTCGTGCCGACGTATTCTTTGATTAATTCATAAGCAGCGGCGGAAGCTGAGTTACACGCGATTAAAATCAGCTTGCATTCTTGTTGTAACAACAGGTGAGCAATTTTGACCGCATACGCTTGCAGAGCAGCGGTGGATTTATCGCCATAAGGCATGTGAGCGGTATCACCAAAATAAATGATATTTTCTTTTGGCAATAGTTTAACCACCGCATGCGCGACGGTAAGGCCGCCGATGCCGCTGTCGTAGATACCAATGGGTTGTGATGTCGAGTGATTGGATTTCATGGGGCTATGATAGTATATTTTATTTTTTACTTAAAGGAGCTCCGCAATGAAAAAAATCACAGGAATGATAGTGGTGATGATGGTGTTAGCTTCCATGCTAGGTGGCTGCTATTCAGCGGCGTGCCCACAACGACCAACGCAAGCGTCATCATAAAATCTCTTCTAACCCATAGACTAGCTGATCTAATGCCACGACTTTTTCACAGGCTAAACACACGCCTGGCATGAAACATTGCCGATCATGGCTGTCATGCCGCAAGGTAAATGTTTCCCCTAAGCCGCCGAAGAGAATTTGCTGATGCGCGATGAGACCCGGCAAACGGATAGCATGGATAGGGATATGGTGATAAGTGGCGCCGCGAGCGCCTGGAATGGTTTCACGATTGGGTTTGCTTGGTTGATTGAGTATAGGATTGCCTTCAGCAAGCATTTCCGCTGTGCGAATGGCGGTGCCGGAGGGGCTATCTGCTTTGCCATCATGATGCAGTTCGATAATTTCCACATGCGGCATGTGTTTGGCAGTTTCTTTAGCATATTTCATCATCAGCACGGCGCCTAACGAAAAATTAGGTGCAATCAATCCGCCTAATTTCAATTGTGCGCAACGTGTCTGTAGGGTATGAATTTGCTCACGGGTTAAACCGCTGGTGCCAATGACTGGATGAGCGCCTGCTTCGATGATGAGGGAGGCATTCTTAAACACCACCTCTGGATGGGTAAAATCGATGACGACTTGGGCTTGGCTGTCGTGAATGGATTTTTGCAAATCGTATTCGCGCCCGGTTTGACCAACGAGGTTTAAGTTAGGATGATCCGCAATCGCTTTAACCGTCATTTGGCCCATGCGGCCGAAGGCGCCATTGACGAGGACATTGATAGGCATACTGAATCTTCTCATTTTCATGATGCAATGATAGATATTATCACTAATAGTTGTTATTATACAAATGCTATCGCCTCATTTGACACCCGACACGTTATGGGTTACAATTATAACGAAATTGGTTATTTTTTTATGATAAAAAATTTTCAACATAAAGGATTAGAAAAATTTTATTTAAAGGGAAATGTATCCAAGATACAGCCAATGCATGAAAGGCGTTTGCGTATGATTTTGTCGAGGTTGGAATCTATTCATAAACCAGAAGATATGAATTTGCCTGGTTTTAATTTTCATGCGTTACGGAATGATATGAAAGATTATTATTCCGTGAGCGTTAATAAAAATTGGCGAGTTATTTTTAAATTTGATGGGGTAGATGCTTTTGATGTTGATTACATCGACTATCATTAACTTCGATGAGGAGAAATGACAATGTATAATCCACCCGCACCTGGCGAATTTATTCGTGAAATTTGCTTAGAACCATTGGGCTTAACAGTGACACAAGCCGCTAAAGATTTAGGAGTAAGCCGTAAAGCGTTATCGGAATTGCTTAATGGTAAAGCAGGAATCAGCCCAGAAATGGCATTACGCTTGGCAAAAGCTTTTAATACCACGCCAGAAAGCTGGTTGACCCAACAAATGCATTACGATTTATGGCAAGCTAAACAGAAAGCGAAGTCTTTACATGTTCGAAAATTATGGGTGGGCTCTCAATCAGTTTCGCGTTAAAAATAATAAAGTCGTCTTAAATTTTCTGTTGCCAGAAGCTCTTCCACATGACCTTGCTGTGCTACCCCATTTGCAAATAAGAGTAGCACTTGATCACAGAATTGTCGCGCTAGATTTGCATCGTGTAGCGACATGATAATGCTGATGCCTTGTTGCTGAGCAAGTTGACGAAAGTGTTGTAGTACACTGATTTGATGCCGCATGTCTAAGTGATTGGTGGGTTCATCCAGTAAATAAATGAGCGGCGTTTGTGCTAACACGGCGGCAATCGCAAGACGACGTTTTTCGCCACCGGATAAAGTGGTAATGGCTTGTTGCTGATGAGCGGTTAATTCCACGACTTCTAATGCCTGGTCGATGATGTGCTGATCATGTGTGCTGGGTTTTTTAAAATAAGATAAATGCGGATAACGCGCGGTTAAGCAGTATTCACGCACTGACAGTGAAAAAGTAGGGTGTGTGTCTTGAAATAAAATAGCGCGTTGTTTAGCGATGGTTTTAGGCGTCAGTGCGGATAATGTATGTTGACCCAACCAAATCTGACCGCTTGTCAGCGGATGCAAGCCTGCTAACGCGTGTAAAAGGGTGGTTTTGCCGCTGCCGTTTTGACCCAGTATTCCCCATATTTCGCCCGCTTGCAGAGTGAGCGTTAAATCGCGACAGATCAGTTTATTAGCAGCCTTCAAGGTGATGTGCTCAGCTAATAATCGCTTCATTTTTGCAGCATCCAAATAAAAATCGGCACGCCTATTAATGCCATCACCATCCCCACCGGCAATTGCTGCGGTGCAAATAGTGAGCGTGCCAGCGTGTCTGCTAGTGTCAGCAGACTGCCGCCTAATAACGCCGCCATCGGCAATACCAGGCGATGATCAAAACCGGCTAGCAGGCGCGTAAGATGGGGAATGATTAAGCCTATAAAACCGATGCAGCCGACTAACGTGACAGCGGTCGCCGTAAAGAGCGAGCTGAGTAAGTAAAGTGCAATACGATATTTCTCACTCGCCAATCCCAGCGCTTTGGCTTCTTTTTCACCATGTGCTAAAAGATTCAGCCCAGGAGCGAGTAGTACGCAAATGATCAAGCCGAGGAATAAAATCAACAAGGCAAACCAAGGAGAGTGAGCATTATTCAAGTCACCGGTCAGCCAAAATAACATGTTGTGCAAATCTGTCGCGGGACTGATTAACAAAATACAACTCATCGCTGCTGAAAAACCGCAAGCGAGCGCAATGCCAGCGAGTAAAAGCGTATGCGTTTGAAAGCGGTGTTTTCGCGTGATCAACCAAATTAATACCATCGTCATCAGGCTTCCCAGCCAAGCTCCTCCTGCCAGCCACGCTGCGTCTACCCCCCATAACATCAGTAGCAAGGTGACCAGGGCCGCTCCACTTGAAATGCCCAATGCATAAGGATCGGCCAGCGGATTTTGTAACAAGAGCTGCATGAGCGACCCTGCCAAGGCTAATAAGGCACCACAGGTAAAGGCACTCAGGGTTCTCGGCAAACGTAATTGCCAAAAAATAGGGTCAAACACAAGTTGATGCAAGGCAATAGACGTACTACCTTTAGCGAAGGATAGTAAGATGCTCAAGCAGGCGACAAAAATCGCGCTAAAAAGCAGATAACGCGGGGAGGTCATAAGGTGGAATCCGTTTGCTCAAAAGGTAATATTTTGAAACAATGCAAAGCATGAACGATTATAGGTGAGAAGACGTGATTGATAAAGCGGGTTATAGATATGGTGTGGGAATCATCCTAGTAAATGATAACCGGCAGGTTTTCTTTGCTAAACGGGTGGGCATGCTCGCTTGGCAATTTCCTCAGGGTGGGATGAAAGAAGAAGAAACGCCTGAACAGACTATGTATCGTGAATTGAAAGAAGAAATCGGCTTAAATCCTGAAGATGTACAAATTATGGCTTGTACACGCCGATGGCTGCGGTATCGTTTGCCGAGTCGGCTGGTGCGTCATCATGCCAAGCCGTTATGTATCGGGCAGAAGCAAAAATGGTTTTTATTAAGGCTCGCCAATCAGCAAGCGGAGGTGGATTTACAAGCGAGTGGTGATCCTGAATTTGATTCTTGGGCGTGGGTGTCTTATTGGTATCCCTTGCGTCAAGTGGTGACATTTAAACGACGTGTGTATGTGATGGCATTGAAAGAATTTGCCAAGCTCGTTTTATCAAAACAGTTTTGGGAAGAAAATAAGACCTCATGCTAACTATCTTGCGGCAAATTATTCAAGAAGTGTCCAGCGCTGAGCAATTTCAAGAAGCGCTGGAAATTATCGTCAAACGCACGGCAGATGCGTTGACGACGCAAGCGTGTTCTATTTTTTTGCTTGACCGGCAGGGTGGGGAATATGTATTAGTTGCAACGCAAGGGTTGAATCCGCAAGCGATTCATAAAGCACGTGTGCCGTTGAATAAAGGGTTGATTGGTTTTGTCGGTGAGCGGGAAGAGCCGATTAATATTGATGATGCCGCTAAACACCCGCGGTTTTTCCAAGTGCCGGAAGTGGAAGAAGAAGCTTATCGGGCTTTTTTGGGGACACCGGTGATTTATCATCGGCAAGTGTTGGGGGTATTGATTGTACAACAGCACGATCCCAGGCGTTATGATGAGGCGGAAGAAGCGTTTCTCGTTACGCTTGCTACACAGCTGGCGGCTATTATTGCACATGCGGAAGCCACCGGCGCGCTCGCTGAAGTGTTGACGAGGAATTCTAAGAATAAACGGCATGAGTTGGTGTATTCAGGCGTACCGGGTGCGCCGGGGATTGGCATGGGGATGGGGGTGGTGGTATTTACCCCGTTTGAGCTTGATACCATACCCGATCGTGTACCCGATGATATCGAGCTTGAAATTCAATTACTGGAAGCGGCTTTCGCGGGGGTGCGTGAAGATTTACGCTTGCTTGAGGAACGATTAGCGCCGAGTTTGCCGGCAGAAGAGCGCGCGTTATTTGATGTTTATCAGCGTATTTTAGACAGTGCCGATTTGGGTCAGGAAGTGGCGGAGGTGATCCGTCAAGGTAATTGGGCGCCCGGGGCGTTGCGAGAGGTGATTTTGGCGCATGCCAAGCATTTAGAGAATTTAGATAACGAATACATGCGTGAACGAGCAGATGACATCAAAGATCTTGGCCGACGGGTGCTCGCGTATTTACAGCAAGGGGATCGAACGCACCTGACGTATCATGAAAAAACCATCTTAATCGGCGAGACCATCAGCCCGACGGATTTAGCGGAAGTGCCTGAAGGATGTTTAGCAGGAGTCGTTTCCGCGAAAGGTTCCAGCAATTCTCACGTTGCTATTCTGGCACGCGCCATGAATGTGCCGACTATCATGGGGGTGGGCGACGTCCCTATTTATGAGTTGCAAGATAAAAATCTCATTGTAGATGGTTATTACGGCCAACTTTATGTCTCGCCGAGTCCCTCTTTAGCGGCTGAATTTGAACGGTTAGTGCAAGAAGAGCAAAAACTGGATGCCACACTCGAAGAAATCCGCGATTTGCCTGCGGTGACCAAAGACGGTCATCGCATTGGATTGTTAGTGAATACGGGGTTAGGAGCAGACATCAGTATTTCTCTGGCAGCAGGTGCAGAGGGTGTGGGATTGTATCGCACCGAAATTCCCTTTTTAATGCGCGATCGTTTTCCCTCTGGCGAAGAGCAGCGCATTATTTATCGCCAATTACTCGCTTCGTTCGCACCACGCCCCGTCACCATTCGAACATTAGACGTAGGCGGCGATAAGCCATTACCGTATTTTCCGATTGTTGAAGATAATCCCTTTTTGGGTTGGCGCGGCATTCGTATCACGCTGGATCATCCAGAAATTTTCCTCGCACAAATCCGCGCCATGATGCGGGCGAGTGAAGGGCTTAATAATATGCAAATCATGCTACCGATGATTACGGATGCCATCGAAGTGGATGAAGCCTTGCGTTTGCTGAGAAAAGCGTATACTGAAGTGCGAGATGAAGGGTGTGAGATTGAGATGCCGGCCATTGGTGTCATGATTGAAGTGCCTTCAGCGGTTTATCAAGCACGTGCGTTAGCCAAGCGGGTCGATTTTTTATCTGTTGGTAGCAATGACTTAACCCAATATTTATTGGCGGTAGATAGAAATAATCCACGCGTGGCTAGTCTTTATGACGCTTTGCATCCTTCCGTCTTACGAGCATTAATGCAAGTGGTAGACAATGGTCATCAAGAAGGTAAGCACGTGAGCATTTGCGGCGAAATGGCCGGTGATCCGGCAGCGGTGATGCTGTTACTGGCGATGGGGTTTGACTCGTTAAGTATCAATGCGTCGTCAATCGGGCGAGTGAAGTGGGTGATTCGACATTTTACGCGGAAAAAAGCGGCTAAATTATTACACGAGGTGTTGGGGATGGAGAATGCAGTGATGATTCGTTGTCACATGGAGCTTGCGCTTGAACGTGCGGGATTGGGTAATTTGATTCGTGCTGGGAGGTAAATTTTTATGCTAACGTACCCAACCATCAACCCCATCGCTTTTCACATTTTTTCTTGGCCTGTCTATTGGTATGGACTCATGTATCTGATCGGTTTCGTCGCCGGTTGGGGCTTGCTCGCCCTACGTGCACGCCGATCTCCCGGTGCTTTTACCTCTGATCAACTTTCCGACATTGTATTCTATGCTGCACTAGGCGCCATCATTGGCGGCCGTCTAGGCTATATCTTATTTTACGACGGCCAAACCTTAATTTCTGACCCGCTGTTTATTTTCCAAACTTGGAAAGGCGGCATGTCATTTCATGGCGGCCTGCTAGGAGTACTCATCGCGCTTTGGCTTTTTGCCCGCAAATTAGGCAAACCCTTTTTAGCCCTCACCGATTTAGTCGCCCCCGTGGTTCCTATTGGCTTAGGCGCAGGCCGCATCGGTAACTTCATCAATGGCGAACTCTGGGGCCGCATCACCACTGTGCCATGGGGCATGGTCTTCCCCAACGGTGGTCCTTATCCGCGTCATCCCTCACAATTGTACGAATTTTTTCTCGAAGGCGTGGTGCTCTTTCTAATTTTATGGATTTATTCCAGTAAACCAAGACCGCTAGGAGCTGTTTCCGGATTGTTTGCCATCGGTTATGGGGTATTCCGCTGCACGGTAGAATTTTTCCGCGAGCCGGATGCGCCCATTGGTTATTTTTTCGGTTGGCTAACAGAGGGTCAATTGTTATCCTTACCCTTAATTTTGGTTGGCATTATTTTATTGATATGGGCTTATGCCTCCCGTAAGGAGAACGCTTCATGAAACAGTATCTCGATTATCTCGAACATATCCTGACCCACGGCGAGCGTAAAATTGATCGTACTGGTGTGGGGACGCTGAGTGTATTTGGTTATCAGATGCGTTTTCCATTACAAGAAGGCTTCCCCTTACTCACGACCAAGAAATTACACACGAAAAGTATTATCCATGAATTACTCTGGTTTTTAAGCGGTGATACCAATATCAACTATCTTAAGCAAAATGGCGTGCGCATTTGGGATGAATGGGCGGATGCCGACGGTAACCTAGGCCCAGTTTATGGCAAACAATGGCGCGCGTGGCAGACAGCAGATGGTCGTGTGGTGGATCAAATGAGCCAAGTCGTACAGCAAATTAAAACCAACTCCGATTCAAGGCGTTTGATTGTCAATGCTTGGAATGTCGGTGAACTGGATAAAATGGCATTGCCGCCTTGTCACTTGCTGTTTCAGTTTTATGTTGCTGATAAAAAGTTATCATGCCAACTCTACCAGCGTTCCTGCGATTCTTTTTTAGGCGTCCCTTTTAACATCGCCTCATATTCACTCTTAACCCACATGGTCGCGCAGCAATGCGATCTTGAACCGGGTGATTTTGTCTGGACCGGCGGCGATTGCCATATTTATCTCAATCATCTTGAGCAAGTCCGATTGCAATTAACCCGCACACCGTATCCGCTGCCTCAGCTCCATTTGAAACGCCGCCCGCCCTCGTTGTATGAGTATGAATACGACGACTTTGAGATTGTAAATTATGAAGCGCATCCGCATATTAAGGGGCAAGTGGCGGTTTAACTTTCATCCGATATATTTTTTACACAATGCCGATCATACGAGCGCTGCAGCAACGGTTTTTCCGCCGATTGAATTTCCGCATCGCGGGTACTACTGGTGCTGCCGCTAAAGATGATTTGGCTATTTAACTGGTTGCAAACCCCCGCCCGGTCATCGCTGGGGTGAAAAGGGGCGCAGGCGCAAAGAAGAGCAGTGAGTCCTGATGCGGCCAGTAAGCCTGGTGTGAAGCGTCTCATGAAAATCTCCTGTATTTCTATCTAAGGTAGATGGGACCTTCTTTTCAGTATATGATGAACAAAAAGTATCTACCATAAAGGGTTGTGATGACGAATTTTAAAGGTAAAAAAGATCCACATGAAGAGCGGGAAGCTCAAAAATACGAAAATCCTATCGCTAGTCGCGAATTTATCCTGGAACACCTCGCGGAACGGGGCAGTCCAGCGACTTATGAGCAGCTTGAGGCAGAGTTAGGTCTCACCACACCGGAAACAAAAGAGGCTTTGCGCCGTCGGTTAATTGCCATGGTGCGGGATGGGCAGTTATTTAAAAACCGCAAACAAGCCTATGGTCCGTTGGCCAAAATGGAAATCATTGCCGGCCGGGTGATTGGTCATAAAGATGGCTTTGGCTTTATTGAACCTGACCTCGGAGGAGAAGACTTATTTGTTAGCCCGCGGCAAATGCGCCACGTTTTTCATGGTGACCGCGTTTTAGCCAGGGTGGCTCACGTCAACTCTCGTGGCCGAGGTGAAGCCGTGATCGTGGAAGTGTTAGAACGTAATACCCAACAAATCGTGGGTCGTTTCCATATTGAGTCGGGTGCGGCTTTTGTGGAGCCGAGCAACCGCCGTATTACCCAAAATATTATCATTCCACCTGATGAAACCCATGACGCCCAAGAAGGCCAGATGGTCGTGGTAGGGATTACCACCCAGCCGACGAAGCATTCGCCGCCATTGGGTAAGGTGATTGAAATCCTCGGCGATCACATGGCACCTGGCATGGAAATTAACATCGCCATTCGCAATCATGAGTTGCCTTTTATTTGGCCAGATGAAGTCTTACTCGAAGCGTCCCGCTTCCCTTCGGAAGTATCTGAAGCAGATTTAATCGACCGTGCCGATTATCGCGATTTGCCTTTCGTCACCATCGATGGTGAAGATGCACGTGATTTTGATGATGCTGTCTATTGCATCCCGCGCGAAAAAGGCGGTTGGATGTTGTATGTGGCGATTGCGGATGTCAGCTACTATGTCCGTCCGCATACCATGCTGGATAAAGAGGCTTATCAACGCGGCAATTCTGTCTATTTTCCCCGCCGTGTGATTCCCATGCTACCCGAAGCATTATCGAACAACCTCTGCTCGCTTAATCCAAAAGTAGACCGGCTGGCAATGGTGTGTGAAATGACTATCCACCCGACAGGAAGAATCATGCGCTATCGTTTTTCAGAAGGCGTGATTAACTCCAAAGCGCGTCTCACGTATAACCAAGTGCATGCGATGATGGAGAAAAAAGATAAGCGCATGCAAGAGAAGTTCAAAGAATTCGTCCCGGCGCTTGCTCATTTATACGATTTATTTCGTGTCTTACACAAAGCCCGTCAGGCACGCGGTGCGATTGATTTTGATTTACCTGAAACAAAAATTATTTTCAGTAACGATCGCAAGATTGAAAAAATTGTGCCGTATGAACGATTTAATTCACATCGTGTGATTGAAGAATGCATGTTATGCGCCAATATTTGCGCCGCTCGCTTTTTAGAAAAAAATGAACAGCCAGCGTTGTATCGTGTCCACGAAGGGCCGAATAAAGAAAAATTAGATGATTTACGCCGCTTTCTCACTGAAATGGAATTAAAAATGCCTGGTCATCGTGAACCAGTCCCGGGCGATTACGCTCATATTTTACGTGTGATTCAAGAGCGCCCTGATGCCCACATG
>SCTP01000233.1 GCA_004322325.1 Gammaproteobacteria bacterium
AACGAGAACAAGCGCGTTTTGTCAAAATACCAGGCAATTGCCAATAGCGATCCGGCTAAATTGAGCATATCCGCACTACTGGTGCGTGCCCAAAAGAGAAAGTAAAACGTCGTCAGTAATAACCAGCCGGATAACAAGCCTAAGCGCTTATCCTTTAAGCTGATCCCTAAACGATAAATCGACCAGACAGCTACTAGACCAGCTAAGGCAGAGGGTAAACGCAATACCCAGGTCGTCAACGTGCCAGTGAGTTTTGCGATCAGAGCAATCGCCCAGTAGGACAGTAAGGGCTTGTCATAGTACTGATTTTGACCGAGATAAGGGTGTAAAAAATCATGCCGATAAAACATCCCCGCGACGATATCTGCCCAGCGATGCTCTTGGGTCCATATTTCACGACCCCCTAAGCAGGTGAATAATAAGAGCAAAGAAGCTAGTAAAAGATAATTAAATTTCGCCCTGTTGCCCCATAAATAATCAACGACCACATCGAGTTTCATGATTTTTCGACCTAACCTATGGAAAAAGAATAGAATTATACGGAAAATCGATAAAAATTTATAGACAAATCCAATACAGCCCCCATAATACTGTGTACCGCAAAAACGGAGACAAACGTATGTTTAAAGGCAGCATGGTCGCTCTGGTGACTCCCATGCAAGAAGATGGAACGATTGATAAAAAAGCATTGCTTGATTTGGTGGAATGGCACATTCAATCCAAAACAGATGCGATCGTAGCCGTGGGTACGACGGGTGAATCCGCTACCTTGGAGCCTGATGAGCATTTAGAAGTTATCTCTCTCGTGGTGAAGCAAGTGGCAGGACGTCTGCCAGTGATAGCAGGTACAGGTACCAACTCCACCCGCACTACCCTCAAGTTATCCGAAAATGCACAACGTGCCGGTGCCGATGCGTGTCTTATTGTCACACCTTATTACAACAAACCGACTCAAAATGGGCTTTATCAACATTACAAATTCATCGCTGATCATATCCAGCTTCCTATTATCTTATATAATGTGCCTGGCCGAACCGGCTGTGATATGTTGCCAGAAACCGTTGAACGTCTTGCGAAAGTGAAGCAAATTGTTGGCATTAAAGAAGCAACAGGAAAATTAGCGCGCGCGCAAGACATTATCGCTCGCTGCCCTTCCTCATTTGCGGTATTGAGCGGCGATGACGCCACTGCTCTTGATCTTTTACTCCACGGTGCTAAAGGCGTGATCTCCGTGACAGCCAATGTGGCACCTTTGAAGATGCATGCCATGTGCGAAGCTGCCTTAGCGGGAGACCAAGCGCTGGCGACTAAAATCAATGCTGAATTGATGTTACTGCATCAACGCTTATTTTTGGAATCTAACCCCATTCCGACGAAATGGGCATTGTATACCATGGGCAAAATTCCAGCGGGGATACGATTACCGCTTTTACCACTAGACAGCCGATACCATCAAGAGGTAAAAGAAGCGATGCAAAATGCAGGAGTTCACTAAGGTATGAGTTGGGTAATACGTTTGGTTTTATTATGGCTTGCCATCAGTTTGGCGGGATGTTCTTACTTTTCAAAGCCGGCGTTTTTACAGACGCAGGATAAGCGCTATTTAACCGCGAGCAGCAGTTCGCCGCTGAAAATTCCGCCTGGCTTGTCTTCCGATGCATTTGACACGTATTATCCCGTGCCTAATCGATATTACCCGGACAATACGAAACAAATCAGCGTGGTACCACCAGGATTAAATAGTAATTAGTCTAGCATCTCAGTATAATCCCACCCCCAAGGAGAGGTACCGAAGCGGTCATAACGGCGCCGACTCGAAATCGGATGGGGAGTTTAGGCTCCCACGAGGGTTCGAATCCCTCCCTCTCCGTACTTATCATTAACGGGACATGCTTATGGAAAAAATTGATCATCTTATCCATGCTAAGTGGCTTATTACGTGTGAAGAACAAAATCGCGTGTTAGAAAATCATGCGATGGCAATTAAAGATCAAAAAATTCTGGCGATTTTACCGAGCGAAAAAGCGCAACAAACTTATCAAGCCAGTCAAGAGTATCATTATTCTTCTCACGCTGTATTACCCGGTTTGATTAATAGCCATACGCATATTGGCATGAATTTTTTCCGTGGCCTCGCTGATGATTTGGAATTAATGGATTGGTTAAATAATCATGTATGGCCTGCTGAAAAAAAATGGCTTAGCCATGAGTTTGTCTATGATGCTTCTTTAATGGCCATGGCAGAAATGATTCGTTGCGGTACCACTTGTTTTAACGATATGTTTTTCTTTCTTGATGCCACCGCTTCTGCTGCTTTAACCGCAGGCATGCGCGCTCATATTGGTATGCACATTATTGGTGTGTCTAATGCATGGGCAAAAACACCCGAAGAATGTTTTGACAAAGCGCTAGCCTTTTATCATCAATATAAAGATGCCGATTTGATTACGCCAACCATGGCACCTCATTCTACTTATACGCTATCGCTGCCCGATTTGATCAAAGCAAAAGAAATCGCGGATGAATACCAATTAAAAATTAATATTCATCTTCAAGAAACATCCTCCGAAGTTCAAATAGCAATGCAGAAATATAACAAACGCCCGTTACAACTTATTCATGAAATCGGCATGGTTTCCCCTAACCTCATCGCCATTCACATGACACAAATAGATGAACGTGATTGCGAAATCTTGCAGCAAACGAAACCAACTATTGTCAATTGCCCTGAATCAAATATGAAATTAGCGAGCGGTGCTTGTCCCGTCGATAAAATGGCGCAACTCGGCGTTAACATTGCGCTAGGGACCGATAGTGTGGCAAGTAATAACGACTTAGACATGCTGGGTGAAATGCGTTCTGCTGCCTTGGTGGGTAAAATTACAGCGCAAAATCCTCGTGCCGTGGCTGCCGAGCAAGTCCTCAAAATGGCAACGATTAACGGCGCCAAAGCACTCGGCATTGACCACCTCACCGGCTCCTTAGTGCCTGGCAAAGCAGCGGACTTTATCGCCATCGATTTAGACCACATTGAAACTCTCCCGGTCTACCGCCCTGTCTCCCAAATTGTCTACTCCGCCGCACGCCATCAAGTCAGCGATGTCTGGGTAGCAGGCAAACAGCTTATGAAAAATCGGCAATTATTAACGTTAGATGAGAAAGAATTGCTAAAGAAAGCACAAATTTGGCGCAAAAAAATAAAAAGCTAGGTATAATGCCCAGCTTTTGAATATTATAAGGAACATCATCATGCCAATCGAACGCACCTTATCCATTATCAAGCCAGATGCGGTCGCCAAAAAACATATCGGCGACATTATTAGCCGTTTCGAAAAAGGGGGATTACGCGTTGTTGCTGCGAAAATGATGCATCTTACGCAAACCCAGGCAGAACAATTTTATGCCGTTCATCAGCAACGTCCTTTCTTCCCTTCTCTCGTCAGCTTTATGAGCTCAGGCCCCGTTTTAGTGCAAGTGCTCGAAGGGGACAATGCGATTGCCCTTAATCGCCAAATCATGGGTGCCACGAATCCAAAAGAAGCCGCCCCTGGTACTATCCGTGCGGATTTTGCGGAATCCATTGATCATAATGCCGTCCATGGCTCCGATTCACCCGACACAGCCAAGCAAGAAATCACCTTCTTCTTTAATGGCGAGCTTGCTTAAATGATTAATCTCCTGGGCCTCGACAGAAAAGCGATGGAAAGCTTTTTCGTCAGTATTGACGAAAAACCCTATCGGGCTCAGCAAGTCTTGCAATGGATTCATACCAATGGCATACAAGACTTTGATGCGATGTCGAATCTCAGCAAAGTCTTGCGCCAGAAACTCGCTGCTGCCGCCCACATTGCCTTACCGCAAGTGATTTATGAGAACGCCGCCAGCGATGGCACGTATAAATGGCTGCTGAAATTAAACGATGGTAATTGCATCGAAACCGTCTTCATTCCCGAAAGAACCCGCGGTACGTTGTGTATTTCTTCCCAAGTCGGCTGTATTCTCAACTGTGATTTTTGCTCGACTGGTAAACAAGGGTTTAATCGTAATCTTACGACTGCTGAAATCATCGCCCAATTATGGATTGCCTCACGCACCCAAAAAATCACCAATGTGGTGATGATGGGGATGGGGGAACCGCTGCTGAATTTAGATAATGTGGTCCCAGCGCTCAATTTAATGCTGGATGACTATGCTTACGGCCTGTCCAAACGTCGCGTTACCGTCAGCACCGCCGGCGTGATTCCTGCTATGTATCAATTAAAAGAAAGGGTCGATGTTGCCCTTGCTGTTTCTCTGCATGCGCCTAATGACGAATTACGTAATAAAATTGTTCCATTAAATAAAAAATACCCCCTCAAAGAACTAATGACCGTTTGCCGAGGCTATTTTAACGATAACCGCCGCTCCGTGATGATGGAATATGTCATGCTCGCTGGTGTCAACGATACGCCTGATCATGCCAAGCAATTAGTCAGACTTCTGCAAGGGGTTCGGGCGAAAATGAATTTAATCCCTTTTAATCCTTTCCCGCACACGGAATATCAGCGTTCAGACACCGATACCATCTTCCGATTCCGCGATATCCTCATGAAAGCCGGCCTCAACACCACCATTCGCCGCACACGAGGGGATGAATTTAACGCCGCCTGTGGTCAATTAGTCGGTCAAGTGCAAGATCGCACCCGGCGCAGTCAACGATTGAAAGAAAAGATTGGCGAGAGCACATGATCATCATACAATTTAAGAATTAAACAAGGACAGTGACATTCTATGACAAACGACATACAACCCACCCCCACGACTGACTATCAACCCGTTCCCTTTGGAGCGCGTTTGAAATCGGCCCGTGAAGCATTAGGTCTCGACCGTAAGGATGCGGCCGCCCAATTGCGCTTGAATGATAATATTCTCGCCATGATGGAAAAAGATCATTACCCTGCAGACTTACCGCCTACTTTCATCAGTGGCTATATGCGTGCCTATGGAAAATTGCTGCTGATCCCTGAGCATGAAATCGAGAAAGCCATTGAACCGATTAAGCTCAAAGCCACTTCCGCCGCCCCTATCCCGACAACGCGGCCGGTCTTATCCGTCCCGGTGACGAGCGGTAATTATTTCATGCAATTTTTTACTTATCTTATTGTCTTTACGATGTTAGGGTTAGTTGGCATGTGGTGGTATACCCATAATAATACTTCATCGACTACGCCAGTTGAAAACACCCTCCCCATAGCGCCCACACCTACTACCGTTAGCCCAGAAACTAAAAAGCAAGCTGTTGTCCAAGAGCAAAGTACCGATGAAAATGCGGCTGACACGGACGAGGGTGGTGATAGCGGGGACGATGGCGACGACGATAGCGATAGTGCTAACTGAATAAAATTAAAAGAAAGAGGAGCAACCAGTGGCAGAGATAATCCAAGCCGTGCGCGGCATGAATGATATTCTTCCCCAAGAATCATTTGTTTGGCAGCATGCTGAGCGCATCATGCGTCGAGTGTTGCTAAGTTATGGTTATCAAGAAATACGCACGCCCATGGTGGAGAAAACGGAATTATTTAAACGCTCCATCGGTGAAGTCACCGATATTGTCGAGAAAGAAATGTATTCTTTCCTCGACCGCAACCAAGAAAATCTGACCCTACGTCCAGAAGGCACCGCGTGTTGTGTGCGTGCCGGCATGGAACACGGTCTTTTTTATAATCAAATCCAACGCTTATGGTACACTGGCCCTTTCTTTCGACATGAACGACCACAAAAAGGGCGTTATCGCCAATTTCATCAATGTTCAGCAGAAGTCTTCGGTTTAACCGGCCCGGATATCGATGCGGAATTAATCATGTTATCCGCCACTATCTTAGAAAAATTAGGTCTTAAATCCTTGACCACCTTACAACTCAATTCACTCGGCACGGCCGAATCCCGCAGTGAATATCGCAAACGTTTAGTGCACTATCTCAACGAGCATAAAGATCAATTAGATGAAGACAGCGTGCGACGTTTGCATAAAAATCCATTACGCGTATTAGATAGCAAAAATCCCGATTTGAAACACCTCATTGCCAATGCACCCAAATTGCTCGATCACTTAGATCAAGCCTCCTTACAGCATTTTGAAACCCTGCAACAGTATTTAACCCAGGCAGGTATCGCTTTCGAGATCAATCCGTGCTTGGTGCGTGGGTTAGATTATTATTCCAAAACGGTGTTTGAATGGGTCACTGACAAATTAGGTGCACAAGGCACCGTTTGTGCTGGTGGCCGGTATGATACCTTGGTAGAACAGTTAGGTGGAAAACCCACCTCTGCCATCGGATTTTCCTTAGGCATGGAACGTATTATTTTACTCATGCAGCAAAGTGAGCATAATCACAAAATCGACAGCGGTCTTCATGCTTATTTCATTACCGACAGCGAAGCTTCTTTCCCTGCTGCACTTAAAATGGCCAATTATTTGCGTAGTAAAGTCCTCGGGTTAAGACTGATGCTGCATTGCGGCGGTGGAAGTTTAAAAAGCCAGTTTAAAAAGGCGGATAAGAGTGGCGCACAATATGCCATTATTATGGGTGAACATGAGATCAAAACCCGCTCCGTCTCGTTAAAAAACTTACGCGAAGACACACCCCAGCAAGCGTTGTATCAAGACGAATTAGCTGAATATTTAAAATTGAAAATTGCGAAGAAGTAAGGTTTAATACAGAGCCTGAGGATCGCCCATGACTGACTATTTAACAGAGCAAGAACAGATAGAACTCCTGAAAAGCTGGATTAAGCAATACACCCCGGTCATCGTGATGGGGATTTTAATTGCGGTCATCGGTATTTCCGGCTGGCGTTACTGGCAGCAGCGGGAGGCGAAAATCCTTACCCATGCCTCGGCTGTTTATGATGAAATGCTCACCGCACGCTCGCAAAACGATGCAAAAGCCACCTTTATACAAGCTGATAAGCTTTTCACGCACTACCCTCGCACCACTTACAGCCAGATGGCTGCCTTGATGCTCGCACGGGATGCCGTTATCAAAAAGAACTATCCGGAAGCAGAAAAACACTTGCAATGGATATTAGATAAAAGCAGTGACACTTCTTTCCGCCAAATAGCGCGCATTCGTTTAGCGCGTATCCTAATCGCTGAACAAAAACCCGACGCAGCCCTGAAATTATTACAAACGATTGATGATAAAAGCTTCAACGGCTTGACCGAAGAAGTCCAAGGGGATGCTTATTATGCGCTAAAAAATAACGCCATGGCGCGTCAATCTTATAAGCAAGCGCTAGCTGATTTACCCAATGCGGAAATCATCAGACCTTTATTGCAAATGAAATACGATAACCTGGCGACCACTTAAAATGAAAAACATTCGAGCCTGTTTAACTCTCCTTACTTTTTCTTTATTACTAACCGCCTGTGGTTTTTTTGATAAAGATAATACACCCGAGCCTAAGCCTCTCGTTCAATTTAAACCGGAAATCAAACCACATCGCCTCTGGTCTACCCATGCTGGTGCCAGTATTGGCGATGATTATCTTAAACTGACGCCTTCTACGAGTGAGACGGCTATTTTTACCGCTAGCACAAATGGAGTTGTCACGTCTGTCAATAAAGCGAACGGGCAACGTAACTGGCAAGTTGATACTCGTCTTCCTTTGACGACTGGTCCGGGTGCGGGTGACGGCTTAGTCGTGGTAGCGAGCCGGCGGGGTGATGTAGAAGCTTTACGGCAGGCGGATGGTGCGATGGTGTGGAAAGCCAGTATCCCTGGTGAAATTCTCGCCAAACCGGCTATCGGTCAAGATGTGGTGATCGTCAAAGCGATTGATGGCAATATTCATGCACTTGCCGTTCAAGACGGGCATGAACGTTGGGCCACGCAACAAGTGGAACCGAGCTTAATTTTACGTGGTTCCAGCACACCGATTATTAGCGACCATAGTGTGATTGTTGGATTTGCCAATGGCAGTCTTTCTCGGCTTGCCTTAAGTGATGGAGAAGCACAATGGACGCAGGCCATTGCTATTCCGGAAGGGGCATTTGCTATTCAGCGTATGATTGATATTGATGCTGACCCGCTGGTTCTGGATCATCGAATTTATGCGGCTACTTATCAAGGTAAAATTAGCTCCTTGGCGTGGGGAACAGGCCAACCGCTCTGGTCGCATGATATTTCTTCCTATACAGGCATGACAGCCGATGAAGAAACCGTTTACATTACCGATGCTAAAAGCTATGTTTGGGCCTTTGATGCAGAAAGCGGTTCTGTCGATTGGCGCCAAGAACAATTAGAAGCACGTATTGTGACAGCACCGGCAGCGATGGGCCGATATGTGGTGGTCGGCGATGCGCAAGGCTATATCCATTGGCTTGATAAAAAAGACGGGCATTTTGCTGCCCGTGAGTATGTGGGTGCCATGTATGCTGCCCCGATTGTCGATAATAATGTGCTTTACCTATTTACTAACAAAGGTGAGTTAATCGCCTACACTTTATAAACTTAATCCTATATGAACATGCTACCTGTTGTTGCAATTGTGGGACGCCCCAATGTGGGCAAGTCCACTTTATTTAATCGCTTAACACGCACACGTGATGCGTTAATTTCCGCTTATCCGGGCACGACGCGAGACCGGCAATATGGCGATGTGAACTTAAATCATCGGCGGTTTATTATCATTGACACGGGTGGCATTACGGAAGAAACGGATGACATCGGTAAGCTCATCACGAAACAAGCCTTACAAGCGATTGAGGAATCCGACAAAGTACTTTTTCTCGTTGATGGTCGTGCGGGTATCACGCCGGAAGATAGTCTCATTGCTGAGACGTTGCGCCGATCAGGAAAGTCTGTGCTGCTTGCTGTTAATAAGATGGAAAGTTTAGATCCTAATCTCCATCTG
>SCTP01000234.1 GCA_004322325.1 Gammaproteobacteria bacterium
CACAGTGGTACCCTTCTGTTGCACATTGAGGGGGAGAGGTTCGGCCGTAAGCCGTCATACAAGGGAATAAAATGAGCAAGATAGCGACCACCAGCTCTTTCCCTTTGATTAACATGGCATTCACTCCTTCTTATACTTTTTCTCTCCACATAAAGCCATTTTACTCTATAATGCGTGCTTTTTACTGTTAAATCGACTCTATTAGCGCTAATATAGTAATTAATAAGGGAAAATTCGATAGGAGCCCGTGTTGACGATTATCACTTTCTCCATCCTCTTACTCTTCTTTTCTTTCATTGCAGGCTTATTAGGCGCGCTGACAGGCTTGGGCGGTGGGGTCGTTGTCATTCCCGTCTTAGTTTTACTCTTTCATATTAATATCCACTATGCGATGGGCGCTTCGCTTATCTCCGTTATGGCTACCTCCTCAGGAACGGCGGCCGCTTATTTACGGGAAGGTTATACCAATCTCCGCATTGGAATTTTCCTTGAAACAGGTGCTGTGATTGGCGCGTTGATTGGCGCTTCCTTAGTGGCGGTGGTCCCTAAAACATTTCTCGCGGTTTTATTTAGCTTCGTGTTATTTTTTTCTGCTTACTTAACCATTCGGCGCAAAGAAGATCATGAATCTTTCTCATCCTCTCATCCATGGGCAGTAGAATTAAAATTAAATGGCAGCTATCCTCAACAGAATCGGATCATTCCTTATTCTGTTCAACATGTTCCCTATGCCCTTACCGTGATGGGCTTAGCGGGTATTTTTTCTGGATTACTGGGCATTGGCTCCGGGGCTTTAAAAGTATTAGCCATGGATCAAGCTTTACGCTTACCTTATAAAGTAGCGACCACCACCAGCAATTTCATGATTGGAATTACAGCGGCAGCGAGTGCAGGGATTTATTTTTCGGATGGTTACATTCATCCCACCATTACCTTTCCAGTGATGATTGGTGTCATCATGGGTTCTTTCTTTGGTGCAAGAATATTAACCCGGTTGCATCATCGCACGTTGCGGGTGATTTTTAGTATGGTGATTTGTATCATGGGATTGCAAATGTTATACAAAGCAATGACAGGAGCGATTTAAATGTATTCTGTTAAAAAAATGGAAGAAGTACTAAGTATCACTTTATTGATTGGTATCTTAATTGCCATGGCTCTGGTTGTTTTAGGTAGTATTTTATATTTGCTGCAATATGGTAGTGATCCTCTTCAAGTTGAGTTATTGCAAACAGATGCTACTCAAACGAACATTAAAAAAATAGGGCAAGCCGCTTTAACCTTTTCACCCGCTGGTATTATTGAATTAGGATTATTAGTACTCGTCGTTACGCAATTTTTGCGTGTGGCAATATTAACATGGTTTTATGCAGTAACACGTGATATATGGTTTACGATATTTAGTGGGTTTATTTTATTGGTGCTAATTGGTAGTTTAATTTGGCGGAATTAATAGAGAAAATAAATATGAAAATTATTCAAATTAGTGATACTCATCTATTTGCAACTGAACATTTAACCATGTTTGGAGTTAAAACTAACATAAAATTACAAGAAGTAATTAAAAACGTTACTGAAGAAGAGATAGATGCGGATATGATTTTTCTGACAGGTGATATTTCACAAGATGAAACATTCCAATCCTATCAGAAAGCTGTGCATTATTTCTCAAAATTAAATATACCTATTTATTGGATTCCAGGCAATCATGATAATGTTACCCAGATGGAAGCTGCTTTTAAAAGTGATATAAAATTTATCCGAACAGAGCAATTATCTTTACCTAATTGGGATTTTATTTTTTTAAACACCAAAAAAGAGGGGACGGGACTTGGCTATTTATCTGAATCTGATTTACAGAGATTAAAAAATAAATTATCTATTACGGCAGATAAAAATATAGCGATTATCATGCATCATCATCCTATTGAAGTGGGAACACCATTGATTGATCATTACATTTTACAAAATAAAAGTGAATTTTGGGATATTGTCGCAGGAACACAAGTAAAGCTAATCATGTGTGGACACGTTCATGGTGATTATAAACTTAAATACCAAAATATCATGATTGAATCCGCACCTGCGACATGCCTTCAATTGCAAAAAGGTACTCAGGAATTAAAAATAGACAACCAGATTGGATTTAAAATATATTTTTTTGATGAAAACACTTATCATACTATTTCTAAGATGTGGCTAGGAAATGAAGTCGCTTGCCCCTCACACCCCAAAAATGATTTAATATCTACCAGCTCTTTCTAAGTTAGTGGCATTAAACATGATTTCTTTACACCATCTTACCCAAACCAAGAATTTTAAAAAGTTCGTTATTATCTCTTTTTTCACCCTGAGCGCCCTCACCTGGCTCAGCCTCCACCTCTACCATCACTACTACCTCAGTACCGACGATGCTTACGTGAATGCCAACGTCGTCCAAATCGCACCTCGCGTGACTGGAAAAGTGGTACGGTTATATGTCACCAATAATCAATACGTCAAAAAAGATGCGCCGCTTTTTGATATCGATCCTGAGCCATTCCAATTAGCAATGAATTCTGCTCAAGCTGAACTCGCTCTTGCCACCGCAGAATTAGAAAATGCCGCCAACACACAAACGCGTGTACTCGCTTTAGTGAAAAAGAAATTTTTATCGCCACAAGAGGGTGATAACGCTGTTGCTAATTTCAAAACAGCCTCAGCTAAAGTGGAACAAGCAAAAACTCAGCTAGCCGAAGCTAACCTGAATTTGCAATATACCAAAGTCGCCGCACCCGCAAACGGCTGGGTCACGAATGTAACGGTACGAGTAGGGGGTATCGTGTCAGAAAATGATGCGTTGTTCGTGTTAATCAGTAATGAAGAATTTTGGGTCGATGCGAATTTTAAAGAAACGGAAATGGAAACGATTAAACCCACACAAACCGCCACCATTGTAGCAGATATGTACCCTCACCATGTTTTTAACGGCATTGTCGAAAGTATTAGTGGCGGTGCCGGCACCGTTTTTTCTTTACTCCCACCACAAAACGCCACCGGCAATTGGGTCAAAGTAACGCAACGCGTTCCCGTGCGTATCCATATCTTGAATCCTGATCCGCATTTTCCCTTGCGCATCGGTACCTCAGCGACAGTGACGATCCGTTTGAACTCAACCCAACCGACTTCCACCTCATGACAAAAGCACTCTACCAATCTCTCTCCTCCATGGATCGATGGTTAATCACGCTTGTCATCATGGCAGCCGCATTGATGGAAGTGATTGACACCACCATCATTAACGTCGCTTTGCCTCACATGCAAGGCTCACTTGGCGCCTCTTCTGACGAAATTACCTGGACACTCACTAGCTACATCGTTTCGGCTGCCATTTGCATGCCTCTTACCGGCTATCTGTCCGATCGTTTCGGCAGAAAAAAATATCTTATTTTTTCGATCGCTAGTTTCACCTTCGCCTCCGCTCTCTGCGGAGCAGCAACCTCACTCAGTGAAATCGTCTTTTTTCGCTTATTACAAGGCATCTTTGGCGCCGGCTTAGTCCCCCTCTCCCAAGCCATTCTCGCTGATGTATTTCCACCCGAGGAACGTGGCAAAGCCATGGCGATTTGGGGCATTGGCGTGATGGTCGGCCCTATTTTAGGCCCCACGTTAGGCGGTTATCTCACCGATATTTTAAATTGGCGTTGGACTTTTTACGTTAACGTTCCTGTCGGTATTTTTACGCTTCTCTTAATCAACGTTTTACCCAATACACCCCTCCAATCACGCCGTATGGATTGGGCAGGCTTAACGCTTATTTCCCTCGCCATCGGCGGACTGCAATATGTCTTAGACCGTGGCAATCAAGAAGATTGGTTTAGCTCCACCTCGATTTGTATCATCAGCTATATTGCGATAACCGCGTTTCTCGGCTTTCTTTTGCATAACATGAATGCTAAACGGCAACCCGTGTTTGATATGCGAATTTTTAAAGATAAAAATTTTACGATTTCCAGTCTCTTACTATCCCTCTTTTGTTTAGCTTTATATGGCATGACCGTTGTGCAGCCGATTATGATGGAAGGCTTTCTCAATTATCCCGCGTTAACCACCGGCTTAATGTTAGCTCCGCGCGGCATCAGCGGTATGATTAGCATGATTATTGTCGGCAAACTCATCACACGCGTCGATCCACGAGCCTTAGTTATCGCTGGTATTTTTATCAGCATTAGTGGTATGTGGATCGCAACACACTATTATTCTTTGGACATCAGCACCGCTTGGTTAGTCTGGCCCATGTTCTTACAAGGGTTTGGCCTAGGGATGGTTTTCGTTCCCCTTTCCACCATCGCCTATGCCACCTTACCTGCTCATTTGCGCACAGAAGCAGCCGGTCTCTATAACTTACTACGCACGATTGGCGGATCCATTGGCATTTCTATCGTCATCACGCTTTTCACTCGACGCACGCAGTTATTCTGGAATGGATTAGGTGGCTCAATTCAATTATATAATCCTGCTTTATTAAACTATCTCAATCCTCTCAACTTACAACCTACCGACGCATTAAGCGCCATCGTCCTCAGTGATGAGTTATATCGACAAGCCGCGATGGTTTCATTTGTGAATGTGTTTACATTTATTATGGGATGCTTCGTACTGATGATCCCCTTGGTGATGTTACTGAAAAAAAATGGCGTTACTAATAGCCTTTAGCCTCCGCATCAAACATACCCACGTATTCCGCCACACGCCGTACAGCCGTCTCGATATGTCCATCCTCATATAAATCGATCCATCGATACCCTGGTGGTATATTTTCCAAACTAAATTCATCCTGGCATTTAAACTGGATACACGTTGAAGGTACGGCATAACATTTTACATGATGCAATAATTTCGCCACTTCTTGATGAACGTGCCCAAATAAAACTGTATTCACTTGTGGATATTGTTGGAGGATACGCCAAAACTCATCGGCATTCTGCAACCCGAGATTATCTAACCATTTTGAACCCACTGGAAAAGGTTGGTGATGAAACATCACGATGGCGTGATGCTCAGGATATTTTTGTAAACAGTGTTGCAGATAAACTAATTCTGATTCTTCAAAGAAACCTTCCACGGAATTTGTTTTATGGGAATTTAACAAAATAATATGCCAATTTTTTAAAACAATATGACGCTCACTTGAAATCGTCGCTAACGGATAAACTTTCGCCATCACGCGAGGGTCATCATGATTTCCCGGTACGCAATACACTGGCACTCTAAAAGACTCCAACGCACGTGCCACACGCACATACGCTTCATGAGAATTATCTTGCGATATATCCCCTGATAAGAGAATAATATCGATGTGTTTTTCGTCTCGATGCAAAAGGTCAATCACCGCTTGGAAACTTTCTTCTGTTTTCACCCCAAGCAACTCTCTTTCTGCGTCGGCAAATAAATGAATGTCGCTCAGTTGGATTAGCCTAAAAGGAGCTTTTTTGTTCATCTTATTTTCCTTTATCCTATACTAATACTATAGCTGCTAGTGAGAAAAAATAATTTTTTTTATTAAAAACAAATAGTTAAGAAGGTATACCCCATGGCGAAACCGCTAAAAACGCCCTCCGTCCTAGTAACAGACGATAACCCAGATAATCGCGTCATGGCAATTGAATGCTTCCGTGCGCTTCTCCCCCATGCTTATCCCGATGAAGCGGGTAATGGGGAAATAGCTCTTAACTTAGTGAGGGAAAAAATTCGCTTGACGGGAAAAAGTTATGATTTGATCATGATGGATTACCAAATGCCAGGGCTCAATGGACAGGAAACGACGTTAAAAATTCGGGAAATGGAAGCTTCATTAAAAGAAGAAGAAAAAAGCATCATTATTACGTGGTCGGCAGCGAAAATTTCACCTTATGAACAAGCTAATGCGATTGTGAAAAAACCGCTAATAAAAGATGACTTAGAACTGCTTTTGATTGAATATGGGTATATTTTAAATGAATAAATAAGGATGTATTGTTATGCGATTGCAAAGGAAACACGTCGTTGCCATTTTTCTTGCTGCTTCACAAGTCAGTTTTGCCATCCCGAGTGGCACCGCGCTTGTCTCAGGGTTTGCTCGTGATTTTTTATCCAATAAACCAATTTCTGATGCAAAAATAACCGTTTTAGAAACGGGTACCGTTTTAAAAACAGACATCAATGGAAATTATGGCCCGATTAACTACCCGATTGGTCAACCCATCACGCTTATTTTTGAAAAAATAGGCTATGAAACCACACAATCGGGTACCGTGATGGTTCCTTCCACCGGCCTGACCGGAACGTATGACAATATTACTTTCCAAGTTCCTACCATCGAAACCTATTACATCATGGCTGCCATTATCGGTGCGGAGATTGATGACAACAGTTGTCATGTTGCTACCACGGTGACGGCTTATCACAAAACACTCGATGATATTCCGCAAGGTGAGCCAGGTGCGGTTATTACTTTAACACCGGCTGTTAATAACGCAGTGCCTTTTTATTTTGATATTTTTAAGAAAGGACCCTTAAAAGGTAAAACCAATCCTTTCACCAAAGGTCTGACTGAAACAACAGAAGATGGCGGTGTCGCTTTTTTTAATTTACCACCACGCAATGAACCTTATACTATCTCAGCGGTAAAATCCGGCACTGTTTTTAGCGAAGCGCAGTTTCTATGTCGAAAAGGAATGTTTATTAATATCAGCCCGCCAAAAGGTCCGATGGTACAAGAACCCTCTGGTTAAAAGCTTATGATTTCACCGCAAAATAAAAAACAGATATCGTTAAAATCCCAATCACGATAAAATCGAGGCCAAAGGGAATGAGATTCAAACCGCCCCCAAATGTTCCTAGATAAGAAATAAGGGTTAAGGCAGTAAAATAAGGCACTATCCACCAGGACGTCTGCCAGTGCTTGATCCAGAGGGTATTTTTTTCTCGATAAGAATAAAAAGCATAAAATAAAAGTCCTATGCTCAAGGCGATCATCATGCGCAACACGGTTTCCCACCCAGTCCAAAAGATTAATAAGCTGCAAATATAAAATGCCAATAAGGCAATCGTTTGCGCATAGGGTAAATGAAAAGGCCGGTGAACATCTGGTTGCGTTTTACGCAAGGCAACTAATGAAATAGGTCCTACAATATAGGAAACAATAAAACAGGAAATAACAAAGCCGACTAATTTTTGCCAGCCAGGAAACGGTAAAAAAAGTAACAGGCCGATGGCGTAATTGAGCAGCAACGCACGTAAGGGAACACCGTGAGGCGTGAGCTTCTTTAAACCGGCCGGTAAAAATCCGATCTCACTCAATCCATAAGCGACGCGAGCAGTCGAAGCCGTAAAAACAAAACCGGTGCCAAAGGGTGAGATCAACGCATCTGCATAAATAATAATCACAAACCATATTAAACCCATGGCCGCCACAATACCTGTAAAAGGTCCACTATCACCGGCATAATGCAATTTATTCCATCCTTCTGCAAAAGCAGATGGGCTAATGGCACCGATAAAAGCGATTTGCAAAAGTGCGTATAAAATCGTGCAAAAAATCATCGAGCCCATCAGGGCGAGTGGAATACTTCGTTGGGGATTTTTAGTTTCACCCGCTAATTGCATGACGGTATTCGACCCAATAAAAGAGTAAATCACCCCACCTAGCGGTAAAGCAGCCACAATGCCATGCCATCCATAAGGGAGAAACCCCTGTGGCGAGGCAGTAAAGTTAGCGGGATGAAACTGTCGTCCTATCAAGATAACCACTGTCGATAAAGGTACAATTAATTTTATCGCCGCAATGATGCTATTAGAACGGCTAAAGAATCGTGCTCCATAAAAATTTAATACACACATCACCATCATAATCGCCGCTGCCGCCACGATACCGAGGTATGTCAACACGTGTGTATGTTGGACTGTTATCATCAACCCAGGGAGATAATTAGCTGAATACTGTAACAGTCCCATGGTTTCAACAGGCGCCACCGCCACACTGGAAATCCAGACCATCCAACCAATCATAAAACTCATGAGTGGACCATGGCTTTGTTGGGCAAATTGAATCATGCCACCTGCCACGGGAAAAGCACTACTTAATTCAGCAAATGTTAAAGCGATCACCATCATCAACAAACCGCCTAACACCCATGAAATAACAGCAGCAGGCCCCGCAATTTGTGCTGCAAATAAAGGACCAAATAACCATCCTGATCCGATGACACTGCTAATGCCAGCAAATAATAAACCTAATGGGCCAATCGTACGTTGAAAATTCATAAGATATGAATTTATCAAGAGAGGAAACATCTAGTCAATGGCATTCGCGGAAGTGATTGTTCTACATGAAACATTTTATCCCACAAACGTCACGCTTTAATCTGTGACATCTGTGGGATAGGTTACACTACTATTTTAATTAATTAAATTACTTATTTATCAATAACTTAAATCATACTTCGGTGACCGTAGTCGGGTCTCTTAGCAACCGTTGCACAATACTGGCTCGAATAAGATTGCTTTTTACCCCTTCGATCGTGGGATATTGTTTACGAACTTGGATAATAGCTTTCTCAATTCGCAACATGACCCTTTCTGGGATCCGAATGCTGATAATATCACTGAGCTGATCCATGTCATCGGCAATATCCACCAGTGTAGGAAAATCAGCCAATTCTAAGAGTGACTCAATGGATTCAATAATCCATTTGCTTTTACCCCGCATCCCATAGCCGTCTTCGATAATTCGCTGTTGAAGCCGGCGATGAAGTTTTTTTTGTAGTTTAATCGATGTCATCACTTTGTTTTGCATCATACTGCCATCTCTACTTCCAATAGTTCAACTAACTTACGAAACGCTTTAGTAGCCTGTCGTAAATCTGCCCATTCCACTTGAGAAAAAACCTCTGCATACTGCTCCAACTGTTGATGTCGTACCACACAATCAACAATGGTTTTGACCACTTCTGCTTTTAAAGTGGTGCCCATATTAATCTTGGCTGTGGTACGCCCACGATGAGCCGTCGGCAAAGACAGCTTGGTTTTCTTTATTAACTTTTGCTGGTTAATGATATTCCGTAATTCTTTCAGGTTTGAACCATTAATACAGGCTGTAATCGCCTGCTCTCGCACCTCTACTGAATCAACCCCAGCGATTAAGGCTGCCTTATCCAGGTTGCGAATATTACCATTTCGAATATGAGTCTGCACATCATCCGGCGCGTTTAGTGCGGCGATATAATAGGCAGATTGCGATAAAGATAAACCTGTAATGGTTTTTAACAAGGTTGCAGTGATTTCTACCGGCCCACGTTGGTTTTGATACTCACGCAAAATTTCCCGTACATTTCCAAGGCGTTCATCTAAAGTTAAATCTTCGCGGGCTGTATTCTCTACCCATTGAATCAGCTTTAACTCAAGCCCCTTGGGTTTTTCATTAAACACACGTGCTTCAATTTCTTGTTTACCCGCCAGAATAGAAGCAAGACAGCGACGTTCGCCTGCAACGATGCGATATAATTCTCCCAACTTATACACCACCACGGGATTAATCACACCATTCGTTTTAATGGTATGAGCCAGTTCTTTTAATCTTTCTAACTCTTCCTGCTTGCGTTGATAATTGGGATCATCCGGCTGGATACCTTGTTTAACGTCCCATAAATCAATCATTAGCTTTCGTGGGTTCTCGGGATCTAGCTCAATGCGTGACAGCGGTAACACCACATTACGAAACACGCCGGCATTATTTTCCACCACATTAATGGTTTCACTTAAGCCTCGCGTTAATGCTTCAGAAATACCAAATCGTTTTTTCTTACTCATCGGCGAATATCCTCTTGGCTATATAATCACATACTTCCATTGCTTCTTCCTTTGCCACGTGTTGTTCTGGAAAATCAAAAATAGAGCGTGGGGTGGAATCGGCCGCATCTACTTCTGCAAATACAATACGTTGAGAAAACTTCACTGGCAAAATATATTTGCCTATTGCTGAGTTATCTTGCAAGCTTTTCAGGATATCTTTATGCAACCGAGTTTGTTTAAACATATTGGGTAGAATACCCACCAATTGCAAAGGCCGTGATTTTTCTCTCGTCAATGATTCTTGCATCCAAAGTTGCAACATGCCGTAAATCCCTTGCACGGGCTGTTCTTCCATAACAGATGGAATCACAATGTGTGTGGCTGCTTTAATGACACTAATCGTCAACGGGCCTTTAGAAGGTGCCGTATCAATGACTACCACATCATAAGCTGCTCGTACATCCGATGAATTTAAAAAATTAGCTAACTGTTTATGTACCTTTTCTACGACTTCCGATCGTCGTACTGATTCTGCAGAAAGCAATCGTTCCGCATGACCGGGAGCTATGTCCAATTTTTCGACATAAGTTGGATAAGGGATCACTCCTTGACCATAAAAGATTTCAGCGATACTACTTCTGCCATCCCAATCTTCGTCATCCGGATCATGCGGATTGTAATCCGGATGAAGAGGGGGAATTAATCCTTCTGGTGCAGCCGGATCAATTTCCATGTGCAGATACTGATGTGAAAAATTACATTGCGGATCAAAATCAATACACAGTGTACGCAGATGACGTTTTTTGCTGAGATACTCAGCCATTAATTTACTGCACGTTGTCTTACCGACACCGCCTTTATTATTTACAAATGCGACTATTTCCATAATCGACTCCTGTCATTGTATTACGTTAAAGCCTACTATACCATTTGTTTTGTTTTTTAATAAATAAAAAAATTCACACAGTAAATCATTACCTAGTTGTGTTTTTTGTTTATCTTTTGTTTTGTTTTTGTTTAGACTGGCGTAACGAATTGATTGAAAATCATTTTGTTGTTAAAAATGTGACGGTTATGGGAAACTTTGTGACGGTTATGGGACAATAGGTGACGTTTTTGGGATTAGGATGTGACGGTTATGGGAAGAGATGTGACAGTTGTGGGATATGAAAAGAAAGAAGGTAAAAAAGAGCTGAAAAAGCATGCGGCGACCATTCATTGTTCGAATACGCTAAGCTTATTGCAGCGTAAGATTACCAATGCGTTGTTGTATCACGCTTATAAAGAACTCTTACTGAAAGAAGAGCATGAGATTACGGTGAAACAACTCTGTCGCTTGATTGGTTATCAAGGGAATAATCATGCTGCGATTAAAGAGGCTTTACGTGGATTGATTTCAACCGTGGTGGAGTGGAATTTGATTGATGATAAAACAGGTGCTGAGAATTGGACGGCGAGTTCGATGTTAGCGAGTGTTTGCCTAGATGGCCCCCTTTGCCACTATGCGTACTCGCCGCGCATGAAACAATTGCTGCATTCGCCTTCTATGTTCGGCAAGATCGATCTGGTGATTCAATCCCGATTTCGTTCCAGTTATGGTCTTGCGCTCTATGAAAATTGCATCCGCTATCGCGGCTTACCCCATACTAAGTGGTTTGAGATGGAATTGTTTAAGAAATTGATGGGTGTACCGTCAGGCAAATATGACATCTTCCGTGATTTTAAGCGCCGTGTCTTGGACAAAGCAGTCGATGAAGTGAATACGTATTCTGATTTAATCGTCGCGGCTGATTTTATACGGGAAGGGCGTAAGGTCGTGAAAGTGCGTTTCAAACTCAAAGAGCGTGCGAAGAAAACACGCCTAGGAACGACACAGGCCGCTAAGCGGTTAACGGTGAAGGGAGATGATGAAGGGTTGAAGGCGGTATTGCTGCAAGAATTTCATTTATCCGAAGAGCAAATTGAAGAATTACTGACGGCTTACGATAGTCAGTTTGTGCAAGATAAAGTGACCTTAATTAAAAAATCAAAGCCTTTCCGAGAAGGAAAAATTGACAATTTAGCTGCTTATTTATTCAGTGCTATTAAGCGTAATTATCAACAACCGAAGTCAAGGCAAGAGCCTGTGGCTGAGTCACAAGAGGTGAAGCTTGAACGGGAGTTGGCAGAGATTCAACGTCAGGTAGAAGAAACCTTGTTTGCTTATCGTATGTATCGTGAGAAAGCGATTGATGAGGTCATCCAAGCACTGCCGATCTACCAGAAAAATGATTTCATGCGCCAATTTTATCAATTTGCTGAACCGGTGGTGCAGACCATTTTGCAACTGCAGCGGAATAAATATTCGCGCAATAATATTCATGAATCACCGCAAATTAAGGCATTAATGCGCAAATTTGCGGTGCGAGAAATTGATCTGCTAGCGTTACCTTCATTTGAAGAATTCCTCGTACAGCAAGCAGAAGACAAGATTGAAGCATGGCAAAAATTGAAATCGTATGATCCAGATCATCCCTTATTGCGTTTTAGTGAATAAAAAGTTATATAATGAAATTGCTCGTTCAACTTTTACTTTCAACCTACAGGGAGACACGACATGGCCGCTAAAAAGAAAAAAGCAACCAAGAAAAAGAAGTAAGTCAACGAAACCAGGGAAGATGCTTCATCTTCCCTGTGTTTTTCTCCCACCTGCTATTAATTCACTTTTCTTACCACGACTGCTTTTAGATAATCTGTTTCTGGGATAGAAGGATGCAAGGGATGATCCGGCCCTTGATGCCCACGCTCGATAACTTGCAGCTGGCTTTGGGTGCGAAAGGCAGCGCGTTGAAGTAATTGTAAGAGATCTTCTTGGCTGACATGCATCGAGCAAGAGCAGGAAAAAAGGATGCCGAAAGGCGTCAGCAGTTTAAGAGCGAGTTCGTTTAAGCGTTGATAGGCAATCAAGCCTTCTTTGCGATCTTTGAAGCGTTTCACGAAGGCTGGTGGATCGAGGATAATAACATCGTATTTTTTATGCTGATGCAGCAATTGTTTCATGGCATCGAACGCATCGTCGCAAAGCGTCATGATCTTGTGCTCGAGGTGATTGAGTTTGGCGTTTCGCTGAATAAAATCACAGGCGATGGCAGAGGTTTCGATACAATCGACACGTTCCGCACCAAAATGAGCCGCTTGCAGACCCCATCCGCCCATGTAGCTAAACACATCGAGGACGGTTTGATGAGGCACATAGTCACGTAAGCGTGCGCGATTCATGCGGTGATCGTAAAACCAACCGGTTTTTTGACCTTTCCAGAGTGGAATAAAAAACTGCACGCCATTTTCACGTACGATGATTTCATCAGGCGGTGTGCCGAAGCCGGGTTTGACGTAGCAAGCGAGACCTTCTTGCTCGCGAATAGGGCTATCATTTCGGAGTAGGAGAGAAGTCATGTCAGGCAGCACGGTGGTGAGAGCTTGGGATAGCAAGTCTATCTTTTGTTCCATGCCAGCGGTATTGACTTGCATGACTAAGTCATTGCCAAATCGATCAATGACAATTCCAGGTAACCCATCGGCTTCGCTGAAAACGAGGCGGTAGTAAGGTTCATGGAATAACCGTGTGCGTAAATGGAGAGCAGCACGCAACTTGCGGATGAAAAAGTCGAGGTCCACAGGCTCATGAGGATCACGGGTGAGTAAGCGGGCAGCAATGAGCGAGTGAGGGTTGAGGTAGGCAATGCCTAAGGGGGTTTTATCATGCGCTTCCACCAGCACTTCTTCGCCTGGACGAAGTGGCTTTAAAGGCGTGGCAGCGGTATCAATTTCATTA
>SCTP01000235.1 GCA_004322325.1 Gammaproteobacteria bacterium
CTGCAAATGTTATTTAAACTCAATTTTTGGCTATATTTTTATCAGGGTTTTTACTATATTGATTCAGTAAAAATACGGTATATTATTCTTGCTGAATTTTTTGAAGAATGGTTTTTTTAAAAACTGCTTAAGAGACATTATAAACATATAAGGAACTTATATGAAAAAAATATTGATTGTTGATGATTCTCAATTTATGAGAATTGTGTTGAAAGACTTAATTACAAATAAAAATAACAAAATTCATTTTCTAGATAAAATTGATTTTTTTGAAGCAGATGGAAAAAATAGCGCAATTAGTCAATTGAAGGTCGTTAATCCTGATTTAATATTGCTTGACATTGTAATGAAGGAAAGTGAAATTGAAGGCATTCGTTTTATAGAAGAGATTAAAGATTATTTTCCTACAAAAAAAATTATTGTTATCAGTTCGCTGGGACAATCTTTTTTAATCAACAAATGCAAACAACTTGGTATATCTAATTATTTTCAAAAACCTTTTGAACATAATAAAATTATCGATGCGATCAACCAAGTGCTCGTGAATTAAATTTACTTAGTTAAGGCTGATTATAGGATTCACTATGAAATTTGATGGAATATTTAATGAAATATGCAAAGTTTCAACCATGAAGGCAACGGCGGCATTATCGAAATTTTTGCATATACCCTTAGAAATAGAGATGAAATTAGATAAAATTAGCCTTAGCGAAGGTATTGATTTTTTCGAAGATTCAGACGAAATGACGGTCAGCTTATTTTTACCCATCACGGGACGATTATCTGGATTTTCTTTCTTATTCTATCCAAAACCATTTGCATTAACTATTTGCGATATTCTGTTTAACAGAGCACCTGGTAACACGAGAGAATTAACTGAGCTAGAAATATCTGCCTTATCAGAAACAGCAAATATTGCCTTGGGAAATTTCTTAACTACCTTTTCTCAATCATTACAAACTGATTTATTAATCCACCACGTTGCCGTTTTCAATTGCGCTCCTCTTAATATTATTCATCATCAAATGAAAAACACCATACAACAAAAAATGGAAGAAGCGATTCAAATTAAATTTGATTTTAGTTTTATCGATTTAAAAGGAAATTTTACCATCATTTTTGACCAAACAGAAATTATCCCTATTATTTATAGCGTAGCATGCATTTCTAACGTACATTCGATAAGCAAGGTATTAATGAAATGAACTATATCTCTGAATATTTTGCTGAATTAAATCCCAACCCTATTATCGAGTTTAATTCGAATCGCATATTGTATCTAAATTTAACTGCTCGTGCGCTTTTTCCGGGATTACATAACATGGGTCTACACCATCCCATTTTAGATGGGTTGATAGGTAAGATCACTCACCCACTGCAAAATCAAAATGAGTTTATTGTATTTGCAAGAGAACTGACCTTTTCTAAACATATTTACGAACAAGAAATATTTTATGTTCCTAAAAATAATTCTATTTTTATTTACATGACTGATATTACAGCACGAAAAAGCATAGAAGAAGATTTAAAAAAAGTCAATCAAACACTCGAACAGCGTATTACTGAATATGAATCACAAATCGCGTTTTTAAATAATAAGCTAAAACAAACTCATCAAATTTTTTATACCAGTAAGGAACAGTTAAATTTATCATTACTTTTATCAAAAGCTGGAACATGGTCTTGGGATATTCCACGGGATATCATCACCTGGGATAGTTATATGAATAACTTATTGGGTTTTCAGGATCGCACTTTGTCAGGGCCATTTAGTGATATTTTAAAAATAACGCATGATGAAGATCACCACAAGCTCATTTCTGAACTGAAACAAGCTTACAAAAATAATACTGACTGTGACTTTGAATTTCGAATCATTCATGCTGATGGCTTAATACGTCACTTAAATATGCGAGGCAAGGTTTGTTTAGATGGCTTCAGCCAACCTCACCGTATGGCTGGAATTTGCTTAGATATCACCGCGCGCAAAGAAGCTATGATATAAGTAAAAACCCTAACTAATCCTCGTGCAACTACTAAATAGTAATTAAAGGCAATAAATTATTTAATATCTCTTCAAGCTACCTGCAGTCAAACTAATAACTATAGTTTTGCTTGCCATGCATAAGGCTGCAGGTATGCTTTAAAGTTATAAGCAGACTCGATTAATTTCTGTTAAGACTTGGCTAATTGTATAAGGCTTCTGAATAAATGCTGCGGCACCTTTCTCTAGTACTTTTCTTTTATATTCTTCATCTTCAATGGAGGTGGTAACGATAATAGGTATTCTATTGGTGTGCATGGATTGCATCATAGAATCAATAACAGCTAAACCACCACCTGCTGGTAGTATCAAATCTAAAAGAATAACATCTGGTTTTTTATTAAATATTGCGTTGATTCCTAAGATAGCATCAGGTGCAATGATCACCTCAAAGCCAGCAGACTCAAGCTTGCAAGCTATTAATTTTACTATATCTGGATCATCTTCTATGATTAAAATTTTTTTAGCCATATGTTATTATGATAACATAGGATTTTTGAGTTTAGTAACTTTTAGATTGCCATAATGCGTATTCATGGCGATCTACACCAGGAATTCTCTCTCATAAAATTTATATGTTCTTCTAAATAATCGTGATCTATTTGCATCGGTGATTGTATGAACATAATATCACTACAGTCAACTTGGTTTGGTTTATCCTGCAGGCTTTCTATTAATAAATTGATTTGCATATCAAGCATTTTTAATGACGTTTTTGGCCTTGTGCTACCCACACAATTTATTATTATCTGCTTATCACGCAGTTTTTTCTCTATAACAGCGTTCACTATTTCATTAAATTTATTTTTGTTAGTTGAGCTGAGGCACCATTTTAAATAAACTTGTTTAGCAAAAGAATTTCTGCCTACTCCATTTGAAAGCGTCTTATCTAGTATAGATTTGATTTTTCCATCATCTTGGAGAAGGGCATTTTGCAATTTTTCATTCCACATATCTTCGATTAAAAAAATGGCATTTTGCTCGACAATAAATTCAAAGTTTTGGATAATAGTTGAAATATCCCACTTTCCATCTTTCCCATTCCACCTATTTTGCAGCGAAGAGCAGTGCTTCCACAGCAAGTGAGCATGCACATTGCGCGTGATTTCATCTCTTATTAGTAACTTTCGAAAAAAGCTTATTAATGCTTCTAACAGGTTAGGATTAACGAGGTTATTTATGTTATTTAACGCTTCTTCACACCGGTTTTTATCTTGCTGATTCACAGCAAGATAAAAAGCAACACACGCTCTTTCCAGTAGTCTCAGAAGGGATTCCTGCTTTATCTCGTGAACAATAGCTTTAATCCGAGCGGTAGACATGACCCAACACGATCCTTTTTTAATCATTTTAAATAAATTTTTGCAATGTATAACTAAATGACATTACTGTCAAGCAAATTAACCTCTCTTTCTTTCGGCGGCGTTAAAAAAACCGCTATTTTATTGATAATTTCTTGACTTTTGAATGGCTTAATCACGTAGTCATCCACCCCTACTTCATATGCCTTCTTTTTATCCGTTTCAAGTGCATTGCCTGTGATGGCAATGATAGGAACTCTGGGTAAGCTTTTTTCTTTCTCAAGCTTACGGATTTCATATGTTGCATCAATGCCACTCCTTTTTGGCATAATGACGTCCATTAAAATAATACCTATCGTCTCTTTATGTTCATTATATTTATCAAGAACGTCTTGGCCATCAACAGCAAATAGGCATTCATACCCTGCTTTTCGTATGCCAAACGCCGTGGCTTTTCGATTGACTTCGTTATCATCAGCGATTAAAACTTTTCCTGGTTTAAATGTAAATGCTTCTTCAGTTGCCGAAACATGTAATTTTTTAGGAGGTTGAAATATACTTGGGATGATCGATACCTGATTGAGTATTTTCTCTTCAGATTTTCGTTTTTTTTCTTGGACAGTGACATTTTCACACTGAATAATACAACTAAAAGTTGAGCCCTCCCCTTTTTTGCTAGAAACTTTTATATCACCTCCCATCAACTGCACTAAGTTTTTAGCAATGAGAAGCCCCAATCCAGATCCGCCATATTGGCCACCCACTGTTGCACCCACTTGAGCAAAACGTTCAAAAAGATGACTACTTTCCTCTTCGGTCATACCAATACCTGTATCGGTCACATTTATTTCAAACCAGGTATGAGAGGAGGTTTGTTCTTGAATAGCAATAGTTAAATTAACATAGCCGCTGCTGGTAAATTTAATAGCATTCCCGATTAGATTAATAATAATTTTTTTAATTCGCGCAATATCACCCTTAACGATTAATTCTTCTTCAGGTAATTTTAAATTCAAATCGATTTTTTTCTGCTCAGTTTTTGCTTTGAACATTTTAATAACGTCATACGCAGCTTCTTTAAGATCGAATACTTTATTCTCTAATAAAATTTTCTTTTCATTAATTCTTGCCATATCCAAGTTATCATCCAAAATACCTTGCTGATAATCCGTACAGGTCTTCATCGATTCAACGCATTCATTTAGTTCATTGAATGTATTTTTTAGTTTTTCTTGTTCAGCAATAGGAGTATCTGTATAGCGGCTTTTGAAAAAATCTTGTAATGTCTCCAAGTGGGATTGGATTACCTCAACGTTTCCAACAACGCCACTGAGCGGGTTACGAATTTCATGGCAAAGATGTGCAATAAAATCAGTCTGAGCTTCAGCATAGCGCTCAGCTTCTTTGCTTTTTATGAGTTCACTTTCAATTTTTTTCTCTTGGACAATAAGCTCTCTTTCAATTTTCTTTTGTTGGGTAATATCTGACCCTACAGCATAAACACGATTATATCGAGTTTCAGAACTCCATCGAACCCAACGGTATGAACCATCTTTGCACCGATAGCGATTCTCATGGTAATAAATAGGGAATTTTTGGTGTATGTCTATACTAATTTCGGCGAGATAATCATCGGGATGTAAAAAATCATAGAATGATTTGCCAAGTAATTCATCATCGAAATAACCAAGCGTTCTTGAAAATGCTGGATTAAAAAATTCTATCGTCCCATCAATATTTCTGATACATAAAAAATCTTGCGATAATAAAAAAGTGGTATTTACATTTTCAGAAGTAAAATCAGGCGGTTGTTCCCTTGACAAGTGAAGTAATTCAAGAGTGGTACTTTGTTTTAAAGCCTGCATTCCTACGTCTCCAATATAATTATAATTTAAATTTAGCTCAGTAAGGGTTGTGTTGTTGGATAGATTAATCGCTCCTGCATCATGGATCTGATTGTAACTGAGGAGTAACTCGCGCAAATGTGTGTTATGAGATAAGATAGTAGCGCCTTGATCAGTCAGAAGGTTATAGCTTGCAATTAATGTCACTAACGTTGTATTTTTACTAAAATTCTCTACGCCTTCTGAGTCAATATTGTTCCCCGCCACATTCAACCAGAGGAGGCTTTTACTCTGCGCTAATAGC
>SCTP01000236.1 GCA_004322325.1 Gammaproteobacteria bacterium
GAGCTTGGTGACCTGCGACCACATCGCGAATTTCTTCTGCTTTACCAGAGCCCACAAAATATCGTGATTCTGGCACACGCCGCGCACCCGTTACGACCGCTGCAATCTGCGCGCCCGCCGATGACGCAAGTTCTTTGAATTCCTCTAGATCTTGCGCCATCTTTCCTGCAGGAAAATGGATGTGCACTAAGACAACACGTTCCCCGCCTTCAGGGCGATCAATCAATATTCACCTCGCTTTTTATTTATTCGTCGTGAGAACCTGATTTATTACCATTACCGCTGCTACCATTGTTACCGCCATATTTATTTCCATTACCATTATTGTATTCAAATGGCGAAGAAATATTACGTGCCGGTACGATAGTAGAAATGGCATGTTTATAAACCATTTGACTCACCGTATTTTTTAACAACACCACAAACTGATCAAACGACTCAATCACGCCTTGTAACTTGATCCCATTCACCAAGTAAATGGAAACAGGAATCTTTTCCTTACGTAATGAGTTCAAGAAAGGATCTTGTAACGATGGTCCTTTTGTCATATTTTTATTCTCCCATGATAAGCTAAATGAAGTCCTTGTTTGGACTGGTTATGAAAACACCAGAGGATATCGGATATAGTATTCTCAAGCAAGATCGAGATTTTCCTACAACAACTTAAGACATCAGAACTAGTCATGACCCCTAAAAAGATTGATCATTTGCTACGCTGAATTCTTAAATATGTTATAATTATCGGCTGAGATAAAAATTCATGAAAAAATCATTACCTACAGCATTAAAAATCTGTGCCCAGTGCGGTTTAGAAAAACCGTTATCTGCTTTCGCGCTCCGATCAGGCTTGTTGGGGACGACCTATGGCAGCGTTTGTGCCACCTGTCGTCAAGAGGACACCCGGCGTGAAGCGGGTGGTGCTAAGATTCGATCGGCAGAAAGAGTGAAATCGGAAAGTGATAAAAGGGCATTACGTAAACATAAAGAAGAGTTGGATAAGAAAAAACAAGAGAAAGGGACAAAAGCCTGGCTGGAGCACGTATTAAAGCAAGAAAATCAAACACGTGATACCAAAAAACGCCAAGCCGCCGAAAAAGAGAAGATAAAACCGAATGAAAAGCCAGCGGAAGCAGCGAAAACCGAACAAGAACGCCGCTGGGAAGAACAGCGTGAAGTCAGGATTGCGGGCACGATTAATTTAGGAGAGGCTAAATATAGCCAATCGCCAATATTTAAGACGCTTGAGCAACGCTTAGGGAAAAAAATCGGGAAAGCTCCCTCGGATCAACCGTTGACAGACGCTGTGAAAAGAACGTGGGGACCGAAAAAAGGCTAGAGGGTTTTCTTCATTAATTCACCCTCTGCATCAATGACATATTCTGCACCGTTATGGGTGAATGAGATAAATTTTTCTTTACGCAAACTCCCGTCTTTAACTTTAATCAGCGGATTCCCAACCGTATCCTGGAGCGCCGCCTCGTCTTTTATCACTTCCGCTTTATTGATGATCAGCGTCAAATACCCATGCTGCGCTTTATTCGCTTTGCTACGAATAAAAGATTCCACGTGAGCTTTATCGCGATAAATAGGACGATTGACGCTGTACTCATAAAACACGGAAGGGTGCACCATTTTTTGCCATGTCGGGAAAGTTAATCCTTTCGCGTTATAGAGATAGACGTATACTAATAACTCATCTTCCGTGGGTTGAAGCGTCACTGCTTTGCTTTCTTGATAGTGAACAGCAAAATTTTCTTCGACTAACGTCAATAAAGCGTGTAAA
>SCTP01000237.1 GCA_004322325.1 Gammaproteobacteria bacterium
TATAAAAATTCAGAGCTACAACAATCTCAACTTAAGTTGAAATGAAGTTCTTTTATTAAACCTTTTGGTATTAACTTGATACCTTCTCGCTCACACTCCTGCTGAATCTCTATTTCTTCTGCGCAGCTGGTGATTAAATAAGCGCGTGATTGAAGGTTTAATTTTTTTAGCAGCTCAAGCCCACAGCTAGTTTGCAATTCGTAATCGAAAAAATAAATAGCTTGATGTCGTATTTGCGTGTTTTCATCATACCATCTTGCCATGTCTTCACTCGACGTAAAATGAATAGAGCGGATGCCTAACGAGTGTAAACGGCTACGCCAAAAATTATGGATGCAGCCATCATCATCTAATATGGCAACAGGAGCATCTGCCGGAATAGGAATGATGTCAGTAAACCAAGTAGGATTAGGCAACTTAGGAAAGAGAAGAGTAACCTCGGTGCCTTGTTGATAAATAGAAGATAAAAGAAGTTGGCCATTAAGCTGGTGCATATAACGGCGCGCTGTCGACAATCCCAGGCCTTGTCCTGGATGTTTCAAGCTGGTCCCATTTAATACCGCATCAATTTTATCAGATGAAATGCCTACTCCTTGATCTTGTATGCGTAAGCATAATTCAGTATTTGAGCAAGAAAGATGAAGGGCGATGGGCTTTTTATCTTGAAGCGCTTCGTAAGAATTATTTAATAAGTTAGATAATATTCTTTTTATTTCATCTGGAACAACATTAACCCAACAGATGGCTGCTTCTTCTACGATAGTAAAAGAAATAGGGCAGGGGTGGCTGAGCCATTCTTGGTTTTTTTGAGAAATCACACGTTCGACTAAGTGGGATAATAGAACTGGATGAGCAATATGATTGGCTGTTGTAGGGGTGGTCATTTTTATGTCAGATTGACGATAACGATCGAGTAGACCATTGGCGATATTTCTGACGCTTTGGATGGATTCTTTTAAAATAATATATTTTGACTTTTCCATGGTTTTTGCGAGCCCACCCAGCATCATTTCCATTACAGCAATAGGAGAGCGAATATCGTGGGCCAGTTGTGTGCTTAGTTGACCTAAAGCAACTATTTTGGATGCTTCTTCTGCATTTTTTAAAAGAGTTAAAATATAATTTCTTATTGATGCGATTTCACTTATTTCATTTTTAGATATTTGATACTCCATGGTTTTTAAAGAAGGAACATTTTTCAGTTCTTCTGAAATTTTTTTGATAATAAGAAGCATATTTTTTCTAAACATTTTAAATACAATAAAAAATAATCCAGAAGCAAGCTGAAGGAGTAAAATCAATGTTACTATCTCTCCTTCTCCAAATGTCATAATGCAGCCACTTAATTTTAATTCGTGTGAAATAGGAACTTCTTTACAAAATTTCCCTACCCCAAATGGCTTTTCTCCAAATGGGCCTGTTAAATTAAGTTGATTTTTAGCAGCCCCTGTAAGCTGAATATGGAACACAGGACCATTTTTTTCTAACATCATCAAGTGACCAAGTGCTAATGTCCAATCACCAGCTTGCATTGATTCACGAACAGTATATGCAGCTACATTCAAACTAGAAGTAAGCTGTTTATTTTTAAAGAAAATAATCATGCTTGCGTAAGCAATGATTGATATTCCACACAAAGCAACCCATGATATTAATATACCTTTACGAATATATTTCCAAAAATAATCTTTAAATTGGATCATATTAGGTCTATGTTTTACAATTTAATAAATCAGTTATAAAAATATCACCTAGCCCTAATGGATTTGGGCGAATATCACAAATCACTTTTCCATCTACTGTTGCAAGCGATTGTCCTATTCCAATTAAATAAAAAAGCTTATCTGGAGTGGGATAATGATAAGTCCAGCTATTTGGTGAATCTGGGGAAAAATATTGGTACTTCAATGAATTGCGGCTTGGATCTGCCGCTGAAATTCCCACCATGAATCCATCCCAGCCGCTTTTATTTTTAATAACTTTACTGTATACGTAATTTACAATGTTAGTACACGATGCTCGTGTATGTGTGTTTTTTCTCCATTTATCATTAAGTGTATTAGCTAGTCTCTGACATCCTGGAAGATAATCAGGAATTGCGAACTCCAAAGAAATAGCTGTCTTTTGTTTGGATTTAGTTAGTAAAGCTTTCCCTTCTGGAGAAAATTTTATGAATCCAGGTATTTTTGCAAAAAAGACTTCGTTTTCGGTTAGATAGTCATGAATGATTATCTTTGCTTCTACCGAATTCCAAGGTAACTGGTATTTATCGAGACGAGGATTGGTGATCACGTAGTAAGCTAAAGGTGTATGAGCTTGGATATTTTTTCTGTTCTCTCTTAAAAGGTTTTTACTTCCATACAATGCAAGTTGAAATTGATCTTCTTTTGCCTGAGAGGTATGAAATCTAATGATTGGTAAACTTTTATTACTCATTTGTGAATATGGTTTTAAGACGCCTGATTCCATATTTCCGTAAGAGTTAAATTTACCATATAAACAATATGGGCCTGCACCATATATCATGTCTTGCTTCTTAGCTTTAGACCAGCCAAATCGAAAACTAATATTTTTCATTCGGCGCAGTTGATCAGGTTCATATTTGCCAGTAACACAGATTATATTTTTTTCATCATGACATTCTTTCCAGTAAGGAATGATCCATTTTTTCGAATTAAGTATTGATTCAAATTCTTTTCTTATATCTTGTATGTCGTAAGCACGGCCTAAGCAATCTAAAAATTTTTCAGGTTTAAATGAAACTCGAATTTTTTTACAGGTATTATCTAAATTTGGTGAAATTGGATTTTGACAAGTAATTGACAATGTTTTAGTTACAGATGGGATCTCTGGTTTATCTTCCTCAGGAAGTAGTCGATAATAAATGTGATTACCAACAAAAATACTTTGCCAATCATCATAAGTTAACGGATTAATGGAAGTAACTGCGTAAGCAAATTGTAATTCATATCTTTTTACTTGATTTGAATTTGTTTGAGATAAAAAGCCAATAATTATTAATGCTACAAATA
>SCTP01000238.1 GCA_004322325.1 Gammaproteobacteria bacterium
ATTGAGCTTGCAGAACATAATATTAGGGTAAATGCAATAGCGCCGGGAATAATAGAAACAGAATTAACTCGACCATATCAATATGATTCTCGTGTAATGGAAAAAATTAACCACAATATCCCATTAAAACGATGGGGGAAACCGCATCATATAGTCAGGACGGTAGATATGATAATTAAAAATGATTACTTAACAGGTAGTACATTGGTGGTTGATGGTGGTTGGACATCAGGAAAATCTCTATAGACAACTTGAGAATAAAAAACGAGAGAGGTTTGTGGTATGATTTATCCCATTTCAATAATCATCTTATGCTCGTGTTTCCAATTTTATAAATTTATCCTTCAAATATATCCAAGTGTGGTGACCAACCAACTAATGAGTGAATTTCAATTAACAGGAGCTGGTTTAGGTAATCTTGCCGGGGCATTTTATTATTCATTTATGGTGACACAATTATTTGTTGGCGTGGTGCTAGATAAGTTTAGCACTCGCTGGATTGCTTTTCTTGCAATTCTGTGTTCTGCCGTGGGAGTAATATTGTTCTCTCAAGCGCACACAACTCTTACAGCAGAATTATCACGCGGGCTAATGGGTGTAGGCGTTGCTTTTTCCACTGTAACTTATATGAAATTAGGAGCAGTATGGTTTCATCCACGTCAATATGCTTTTATAAGTGGCTCATTAGCAATAGCATCAATGTCTGGTGCAATTTTTGGTGAATCGGCTATGTCTTGGTTGGTTAATCATTTAGATTGGAGGTATTGCTTATATAGTATTGGCTTATTAGGCGTTGGGTTAGCAATATTATTTGTTACTATAGTGCGTGATAAGTCATCTTTATCAAATGAAGAGAACAATAATTCTGCTATTTGTTTAGAAGATATTTTTCAAGTATTAAAAAATAATCAAAATTGGATATTAACACTTTATTCGGGATTTGCATTTTCCCCTGTTGCTATTTTCGGAGGTTTGTGGGGTAATCCATTTTTGCAGCAAGCTTATCATTTAAGTAAATCGCAATCAGCATTTATGATTTCGCTTGTTTTTCTAGGCGTTGGAATGGGTGGCCCCTTATTTGGGTTATTCTCTAAATATGTTAAGAATAGAAAAAATGTGATGTTTTATAACACAGTCATATCTCTCATTTCGATTAGTTTAGTTTTATACTTAAATTCGATATCAATGACATGGTTAGGGATACTATTATTTATTTTTGGATTTTCACTAGGTTCATATTTAATTGTTTTTGCGATAGGAAAAGAATTTAATCAAGCGAATCTTACGGCAACTATTATTGCAATGATAAATGCAGGCGATGCAATACTCACTGGTATCACAGAGCCAAGCATTGGAAAGCTCTTGGATTATACGTGCACTGCTAATATCATTAATGGTATCCATTTCTTTTCAATACATAGCTACCATATCGCTTTATCAGTGCTGCCATTTTACTTGTTGATAGCAACAATATTGCTTCTTTTTATAAGAGATAATCACAACCCTACACCCACTCCCTCCCCTTCAAAAACACCTCCCCCAACTCCGCCTCCGGCGAACCCGCTGCAAACTCCGGGTTATATTGCCAAGCCACCAATGGCGGCAACGACATCAAAATCGATTCCGTACGCCCACCCGATTGCAGCCCAAATAACGTCCCACGATCATACAACAAATTAAACTCCACATACCGCCCACGACGATACGTTTGAAAATTTCTCTCTCGCTGACCATACGAATGGTGTTTACGCCGCGCAATAATCGGCTGATACGCGCTAATATAATGATCCCCGACACTCTGTAAAAAAGAAAATCCTCGCTCAAACCCCCAATCATGCAAATCATCAAAAAAAATCCCACCAATTCCTCGCGGCTCTTGCCGATGTTTCAGAAAAAAATAATCATCACACCATTTTTTAAAAGTAGGATAAACCTCTTCCCCATACGGATCACACGCCGCTTTAGCCATCCGATGCCAATGCTGACAATCTTCCGTAAACCCATAATACGGCGTTAAATCAAAACCACCCCCAAACCACCCATAAGGTGATTGACCTGATTTTTCTACCACAATAAAGCGCACATTCATGTGTGATGTGGGAACATAAGGATTACGCGGATGCACTACCACCGATACCCCTAACGCTTGAAAAGTTGCATCGGCTAATTCTGGTCTTTTGGCTGTGGCAGCAGGAGGAAGTTGCACCCCCTGGACATGCGAAAAATTAACACCAGCCTTTTCGATCACATCACCACCCACTAACACCCGGGTTAAACCACCCCCACCTTCTTTATGCACCCACGCATCTTCTATAAATCGTGCTGCACCATCTTCTTGCTCGACCATCTGGCAAATGCGATTTTGTAAATCGAGCAGATAATCTTTTACTAAATTTATATTAGAATCCATCTTCCGCATCGTCATGATCTAATTCCAACCAAAGTGCATTGAATACTGCAAAACTGCAGGCAAATGCTGTGCCTAAAATCCAAGAAAAATACCACATATTTTGTTTCCCCTTCTAATACGCCGTATGATTCTCATCCTGCTCAATCATCTCGCGACTCACTTTGCCGCGCAGCGCGCGATAGACCCACGCTGTGTAAAGTAAAATAATCGGCAGAAAAATAATCACAGCAAATAACATCGTAATTAAGGTTAATCCTCCGGACGAAGCATCCCATACTAATAAACTTGATGAAGCATGACTCGAAGAGGGAAGAATAAAGGGAAACATACTCACCCCCACTGTACCGATAATGCCGATGATACCGAGACCGCTGCAAATGAAAGCAAAACGACTATTGCCCCAACGTGCGGTAAGCCAAGCCAGTAAAGTACCGAGAAAACCTAATACCGGTACCGCCATACTGCGCGGATAGCGTACGTAGTTATCTAACCAAGCGCCTAGCTCAGGTATCACTTGCTTATGCAAAGGGTTCGAAAAATCATGCGGATCCGCACCACTGATCACTAGATAACCCTTGATGTACGCAATCCATATTCCACCTATCGCAAAAAAGAAGGTCACGACGAGCGCCATCCAGCGTGACCAGAAAATCGCGCGGTCACGCAGGGGTGATTGGGTTTTAATCGCGAGGTAGAGTCCACCGTGCATGGCGAGCATCGCTATACTCATGATCCCACACCAACAGCTAAAAGGATTAAACAAGCCAGCCAACGAACCTGCATACGAGATACGCAGCGCTTCGTCAAATTCAAAAGGCACGCCGATTAAAACATTTCCAATTAATACCCCAAAAATAAAAGCAGGAAATATCCCGCCTACAAATACCATCCAATCCCAAAAGCGGCGCCAAAATACATTAGGCAATTTGCTGCGATATTTAAAACTCACCGGACGTGAAATACCCATGGTTAACAGCAGTAACAGCATTAAGAGATAAAATCCCGAAAAAGCCACCGCATAAACCGCAGGCCACGCCGCAAAAATCGCACCGGCTCCTAAAATGATCCAGACTTGATTGCCTTCCCAAAACGGCCCAATGGCATTCAACACAATACGCCGCTCTATTTCATCCTTCGCCACCAACGGCAATAATATCGCTGCACCGAAATCAAAACCGTCGGTAACAGCAAAACCCATCAGCAGCACTCCCATCAATACCCACCAAATAATGCGTAATAGTTCAATGTCTAGCATTATTTTGCTCCTTCTGGATGAAACAAATGATCCGGCCCTAAGCGAATGTATTTCACCATCAAGTAAACTTCGACAATCGCAAGCGCTGTGTAAAACAATACAAAACCCGCCAGCGAAATCCATACATTCGTAAGCGTTAAAGAGGAAGCGCCCATAAACGTTGGTAATAAACCATCGACAACCCAGGGTTGACGTCCATATTCCGCTACGACCCAGCCCGTTTCAGCAGCCACCCAAGGCAGCGGTAAACTCAGTAAAGCGATCCATAGAAACCACTTATAGTGCGCTAAGCGGCGGCGTAAAGATAAATAAAAGGCCAACGTAAATAAGCCAAGGAAATAAAGTCCACACCCGACCATGATGCGGAATGTCCAAAATAACGTGAACACGTCCGGAACCGTATCCCAAGCAGCTTGATCAATCTGCTCCGGCGTCGCACTGATCACGTCATCAGCATAGCGTTTGAGTAAGAAACCATAACCAATGTTTTCTTCATTTGCATCTAAAATATCTTCTGCTCGTTTATCGTTGGGATCTTTTTGTAAAGTTTCGAGTGCACTGTAAGCCCGCATCCCACTTCTAATCCGATCACGGGCTTCATCAACCAAATCCGTAATGCCATACACGGGCTCATGCAACGAACGCGTTGCAATCAAGCCTAATAGGTAAGGAATTTTAAGTGCATATTTAGTCGTATGCGTGGTCATATCTGGAAAACCAATCACTGTCAGCGGCGCAGGCGCAGGCTCTGTCTCCCACATGCCTTCAATCGCAGCAATTTTCATTTTTTGGTTAAGACCGGTCAAATAGCCACTCTCATCGCCTAAAACAATCACACATAAGGCCGAGGCTAACCCAAATGCCGCAGCGACGGTCATGGAGCGTTTTGCGATGGCAACATTGCGGCCACGCAGTAAAAAATAAGCACTGATGGATAACACAAACATCGAACCAGTGACATAACCTGCACTAATGGTATGAACAAACTTCGCTTGTGCCACTTCATTAAAGACGACACTGTAAAAATCGTATAATTCCATGCGCAATGTATGAAAATTAAAATGAGCGCCGACAGGATGTTGCATCCACCCATTCGCAATCAAAATCCATAACGCGGAAAAACTAGAACCCGCTGCCAGCATCCACGTGACAATTAAATGCGCCCCTTTGGAAATACGGTCCCAGCCGAAAAAGAAAATGCCAATAAACGTCGCTTCTAAGAAAAACGCCATTAACCCTTCAATCGCCAAAGGCGCCCCGAACACGTCGCCCACATATTGCGAGTAGTACGCCCAATTCGTGCCAAATTGAAACTCCAGCGTCACCCCGGTGGCCACTCCCATGGCAACGTTGATGCCAAATAATAATCCCCAATATTGCGTCATGGTGCGCCAGATAGGGCGGTTGGTGATGAAATAAACCGTTTCCATGATACCCAGCAAGGTCGATAAACCGAGGGTGAGTGGCACGAAGAGAAAATGATAGAGAGCAGTCATACCAAATTGAAGACGGGAAAGCTGAACAACCTCACTTGCTGGCAGCATAAATTTTATCCTCTTAAAGGATGTAGCGGCGACTGAAAACAGGTATATAATACGACATATTTAAAATAATGGTAACAGTAGCAAGCATCTTAAGGAGATAATAACAATGACTTCCCAGAATTCATTTAATACACGACGCCAACTAAGCATCCATGGAACCCACTATGACTATTACAGCTTACCCGCCCTCGAAGAAGCAGGTTTAAAAGGTATTTCTCGGTTACCTCACTCGTTGAAGATTCTACTGGAAAACCTGCTGCGTCACGAAGATGACCACACGGTGAAACGCCAAGATATTGAAGCCATTGCCGCCTGGCTCCAGACCAAAACCTCCGACCGTGAAATCGCCTATCGCCCCGCCCGGGTCTTGATGCAAGATTTCACCGGTGTGCCCGCTGTTGTCGATTTAGGCGCCATGCGCGATGCCATCCAAAAAATGGGGGGGAATCCAGAAAAAATCAATCCGCTTTCTCCGGTAGATTTAATCATTGATCACTCCATTCAAGTGGATGTATTCGGTGCGAATAATGCTGTGACCATCAATGGCCACATGGAAATGGAAAGAAATAATGAACGTTATGCCTTTTTACGCTGGGGTCAAACTGCTTTCACGAATTTCCGCGTCGTGCCGCCGGATACCGGCATTTGCCATCAGGTGAATTTGGAATTTTTAGCTAAAACCATTTGGCATGATGATCAAAACGGACACAAGGTGGCTTATCCCGATACGCTCGTTGGAACCGATAGCCACACGACGATGATTAACGGCTTAGGTGTGCTCGGCTGGGGCGTGGGCGGTATTGAAGCAGAAGCAGCCATGTTAGGCCAGCCGATTTCGATGCTTATTCCCGAGGTCGTCGGTGTCAGACTGAAAGGTAAGTTACGTGAAGGGGTCACGGCAACGGATCTAGTGTTGACCTTAACTCAACTGCTGCGTAAAAAAGGGGTGGTCGGTAAATTCGTCGAATATTTTGGCCCGGGTCTTGCTGATCTACCCGTTGCTGATCGGGCGACCATTGCGAACATGGCGCCTGAATACGGTGCGACATGTGGATTCTTCCCCATTGATCAAGCCACACTCGATTATTTGCGCCTGACCGGACGTGACGAGCAAACTATCGCCCTGGTTGAAGCGTATGCGAAAGCACAGGATATGTGGCATCTCAAAGACACAGAAGAGCCCTATTTTACCGATGTACTGGAATTAGATTTATCGAGCGTGCAACCAAGTGTGGCAGGACCGAAACGGCCGCAAGATCGTGTTGAGTTATCACAATTAAACGCCACCTTTGAGAAACTCTTAACAGATACCAACCGCAACCAAGAAAAAACCACTGCTTTCAAAACCGAAGCAGGCCATGAATTGCATCACGGTGATGTCGTCATTGCAGCCATCACCAGCTGTACGAATACCTCCAACCCCAGTGTCTTAATGGCAGCAGGCTTAGTGGCGAAGAAAGCGCTAGAAAAAGGCTTACAACGCAAACCATGGGTGAAATCCTCTCTCGCTCCTGGCTCCCAAGTGGTCACGCAATATCTCGAGACGGCAGGATTGCAAACCTATCTTGACCAATTAGGTTTTAATTTAGTCGGTTATGGCTGTACGACTTGCATTGGCAATTCCGGTCCCTTGCCAGATGATATTGGCAACACCGTTAATAAACATGATCTAACCGTCTCTGCTGTTCTGTCCGGCAATCGCAATTTTGAAGGGCGTATTCACCCGCAAGTCAAAGCGAATTGGTTAGCCTCCCCGCCGTTAGTCGTCGTGTTTGCCTTAGCTGGTACGGTTTCGATTGATTTAGACCGTGATCCGATTGGCCATGATAAACAAGGCCAGCCAGTTTATCTGCGCGATGTTTGGCCGACGAATAAAGAAGTAGCGGAAGAAGTCGCGAAAGTGAGTAGCAAAATGTTCCGTGAGCAATATGCGGATGTCTTTGCTGGTAATCAAGAATGGCAGACAATGAACACCCCATTAGGCAAGACGTACGCCTGGCAAAAAGATTCCACTTACATTCAACTACCACCTTTCTTTACCGATATGCAAATCGAACCCCATCAAATTAAATCGATTGAAGGCGCGCGCATTCTGGCTATTTTAGGCGATAGCATTACCACTGATCACATCTCCCCAGCTGGCTCCATCAAACCAGACAGTCCGGCGGGTAAATATTTGCAAGCCAATGGGGTGGCGATTAAAGACTTTAATTCTTATGGCGCCCGTCGTGGTAACCATGAAGTGATGATGCGGGGAACGTTTGCGAATATTCGCATTCGCAATGAAATGGTCCCTGGCATTGAAGGTGGTATGACAAAGCATTACCCCAGCGGCGAGGTATTATCCATTTACGATGCAGCGATGCGTTATAAAGCTGATCACATTCCATTGATTATTGTGGCTGGGAAAGAATATGGCACGGGTTCTTCCCGCGATTGGGCGGCGAAAGGACCGAAATTGCAAGGGGTGATGGCGGTGATAGCAGAAAGTTTTGAGCGCATTCATCGTTCGAATTTAATTGGCATGGGCATTCTACCGCTGCAATTCAAAGAAGGCATGACGCGAAAGACGTTGGATCTAAAAGGGACTGAAACCATCAGTATTGTGGGGTTAGACGATACGATGAAAGCAGGTGCGGAGATTAAAGCCATCATCCAACGTGAAGATGGTAGCCGTACAGAAGTGATGCTCATGAGTCGTATTGATACGCAGAATGAGATTGAGTATTACCGTCATGGCGGTATTTTGCAG
>SCTP01000239.1 GCA_004322325.1 Gammaproteobacteria bacterium
CACCTGCAAATTGGCTTTGCAATAAGTTATTCAATACTTTAAAACCAACTGATTCTTCACGCTCACTGGCACCAATGACAGCGATACTTTGCGGGTTAAATAAATCATCCAGATAGTGATTCTCGAGCATATATCCTCTCTTAATCCAATGTCTGCCGATACCGCTTCACTGCCACAAATAACATCACCAACATAAACAGCAATATCGGCCATAAATCCACCCAGATATCCAACACACCAATGCCCTTTAACATAATCCCGCGCACAATATTGATAAAATGCGTCAATGGCAACGCATTTCCTAGCCACTGTGCCCATACTGGCATGCCTAGGAAGGGAAAGGCAAAACCAGACAGTAACATCGAGGGTAAAAAGAAGAAAATACTATATTGACTCGCTTCTAATTGCGTTTTGGCTAAAGTGGAAATCATGATACCAACGAAAAGATTCGCTAAAATAAACGGTAACGTCATGGTCAGCAATAAGAAGGGATTACCAATCAGTGGGATTTTAAAAAATAAAGTGGCAATCAATAATACAATAATCACTTGTATATAACCCACTATAATAAACGGTGTCGCTTTGCCGATAATCACTTCCATTGGCAAAATCGGTGTCGATAGTAAACTTTCCATGGTACCGCGTTCACGCTCACGTGTCAGTGCCATGGAAGCAACCATCACGAACGTCATGGTCAACACGGTGCCTAATAGTCCTGGCACAATGTTGTATTGCGTAATGGCACTCGGATTATATTTAGTGTGCATACGTAATTCCGCCGCGCCTTGTTTCGGATTCAATGAAGCCAGCGGACCAACGAGATCATATTGAAAAATGGTATCCATAATTCCTGTCGCAGCAGAAACAGCATAAGCCACCGAAACAGGATCGGTACCATCTATTTCAAGTAAAGCGGCAGGATATTCACCACGCACCAGTTTGCGAGAAAAATCCGGCGGGATAGAAAGCGTGAATAATACTTGATGGGTTGCCATCAGGTTTTCTGCTTCAGGTTCGGATTGGGGATAGTGGTCAAATTGAAAATATTGCGTGTTTTGTAATTCATGAATGAGTGTGCGGGAAAAAGGACCCTGATCAGAATTAATCAGGGCTGTCGGTAAATATTTAGGGTTCGTATTAATCGCCAGTCCAAATAAAATCAATTGAATAATGGGTAGACTAATCACCATCACAAACGTACTGTGATCCCGTCGAAATTGCGTGAATTCTTTAATAATCAGCCCCCATAAACGCGCAAAAGAAAAACGATGCGTCATTTCATTTGCTCCTGTTTAAGACGTTGCTGTTCAGCTACAAAATAAACGAAAACAGCTTCTAGATTAGTGGGAACTTGCTGCCAGGTATACTGCGGAAAATGACGGATAGCTTGTTGTAATAGCTGCGTATCGGTACCGCAAATGCGAACTTCATTTCCCCATACAATCGCTTGCTGCACACCATCGTAGTCTTGTATTTGCGCTTTCAATCCTGATAATCCTGTTCCTGTCGCTGTCCAAGTCGTTAAATGCGATTGCTGAATGATTTCAGGAATGGTTCCTTCCGCCATCATGTCACCATTCACAATATAAGCCAGACGATTACAACGCTCAGCTTCATCCATATAATGCGTGCTGACAAGTGAGGTGATGCCTTTTTCAGTCAACATGGAGATATAATTCCAAAACTCACGCCGCGCTTTTGGATCCACCCCCGCTGTCGGTTCATCGAGTAATAG
>SCTP01000240.1 GCA_004322325.1 Gammaproteobacteria bacterium
TCCAAAACTCACGCCGCGCTTTTGGATCCACCCCCGCTGTCGGTTCATCGAGTAATAGTAATTGCGGATCATGAATCAAGGCGGCCCCTAATGATAAACGCTGCTTCCAACCGCCTGATAATCGGCCCGCTAAAATATCTTTGTATTTGTTCAAGCCTAAATCGACCATCATGGCCCTGGCGCGTTCAGCATAATTCGGTTCTTCATATATTCGTGCTATAAATTCTAAATTTTCTTTAACCGTCATGTCTTGATACAAACTAAATGTTTGTGGCACATAACCCACTAAACGTTTGATCATGCGTGAATCACGCAAAATATCGTAACCTAAGCATTGACCTTTACCCGCATCCGGAATCATCAAGCCGCACATCATGCGAATCGTGGTGGTTTTACCACTGCCATTGGGACCTAAAAAACCGAAGATTTCGCCGCGTTTAATTTTTAACGAGACATTCATCACGGCTGGTTTACCGTTAAAGCTTTTATATAGACCCTCTACGTCGACGATATATTCTTCAGTCATGTAAATGATAAGTCACATAAACAGGTTGACCAGGATGTAATTGGTACGCTTCTTTCGGTGCGAATTCGGCTTCAATGCGGTAGATTAATTTATTGTTGGTTTCCGTACTATAAATAATCGGTGGAGTGTATTCGGCAGAGGGTGAAATAAAACTGATATGGCCAGTATAAGATGTCGTACAGTTATCACATCGAACGTCGACCGGATCATTTAAGCGAATGCTGCCTAAATCAACTTCACTGATATAAAAAATAACTTTAATATCAGCCGGCGCCAGCAAGGATAAAATCGATTGATTCGCTTCCGTATACTCCCCTAAGCGGAAATAGGTATCGAATACTTCCGCATCCAGGGGGGCATACACGATTTTCTGATCTTTCGTCCATTTTGATTGCGCTAAGGTGGCTTGTGAGGCAGTAATGTTGGCATTCGCTTGAATTAATTGCGCTTGCAAAGCGAAATAATTCGAACGGGCATTATCTAATTCAGATTGCTGAATGGCGTGCTGAGGCACTAAGACTTTATAACGTTCAAAGGTTAGTTTCGCATACTCCAAACTGGCCGCCGTGGCATCACGTGAGGCGATCGCTTGCTTGAGATTCGCCACAGCTGCCATATAAGCATCACTTTCCGGCTGGGGTTCTAAGACAAATAGCATTTGCCCTTTTTTAACTTTAGCGCCCCGCTCAACCATTAATTGCTTGAGCACACCGGATACGCTGGTCGCCATGTAGGTATAACGTCCTTCGATATAACCTTGGGCTTCTTGGGAGGATGAGCGCGAGCAACTGCCTAGCAATAGGAGACAACATCCCGTCATCAGCCAGTAACAAAGATAATTTTTGCGCATGCTCAATATTATCCTACATTTGTTACGGCCTTGCATCCACTTCCTTCAATTGCGGCACAATATGCTGGCGATTTAGCCCTAATGCCAACGTCAGCGAACCAGCGACATAGATAGAGGAATACGTACCGACGATGATGCCGATAATCAAGGCTAGCGAAAATCCGTATAACAAGGCACCGGCTAAGAAAAAGAGTGCTAGCACCACGGTTAAGGTTAAGGCAGACGTCATGATGGTACGGGATAAGGTTTGATTAATGGATTGATTCATGACTTCAATGGGCGAGGCTTTACGCATTTTGCGGAAGTTCTCCCGCACACGGTCAAAAATAACGATGGTGTCGTTTAATGAATAGCCAATGACCGTGAGAACGGCAGCCAGGGTGATAAGATTAAATTCGATATTAAAGAAAGAAAAAATGCCGAGAATAATGACCGGATCATGAATCAATGCCACGGTGGAACCAATCGCAAACCGCATATCAAACCGAAACGCGATATAGACCATGGTGCCGAGCAAGGCGAGCAAGATCGCATACAGACTTTTAGTGGTCATTTCTTTACCGACAGAAGGACCGATATAATTCACTTGCACCACGGTGGCTGATGGTAAAGCGACTTTTACTTGCTGGACAATTTGTGCTTGCGCTTTATCATTCATGCCAGCTGTATTTTTATCTTTAGGTACTAAGGTGACTAATACATCTTTTGAGGTGCCATAACTAATCACGACGGCCTCAGGAAAACCGCTTGTCTTTAAGCTGCTGCGGATTTGGCCTAAATCAGCGGAGGAGGGAAATTGAAGCTGAATTTGCGAACCGCCTGTAAAATCCAAACCCCAATTTAAGCCGTGGAACGCCAGCGAGCCTAAGGAAAAAACAAATAGAATAATGGAGCAGATAGCCGCCCACTTGCGTTGGGCCATGAAATTAATGTTGATATTCGATTTAAAAAATTCCATTGTTTCAGATCCCGATCGATATGTGTTTGAGTGAGCGCCGGCCATAAATCAAGTTCACCAGGGCGCGCGTTCCCATGATGGCTGTGAACATCGAGGTGATCACCCCGACCGTCACGGTGATGGCTAATCCTTTGACGACGCCTGAGCCTAAGCTGAACAGAATCATCATCACAATTAAGGTCGTGATATTCGCATCCAGAATCGTGACAAAGGCCCGATCATACCCCGCATGAATGCTGGCTTGCACCCCTAAGCCTCGCCGTAGTTCTTCACGAATACGCTCAAAGATTAAGACATTCGCATCGACGGCCAAACCCACGGTTAGCACGATACCCGCAATACCCGGTAAGGTCAGCGTGGCACCGAGCAGCGAAAGGACCGCAACGATCAAAATCAAGTTCATCACCAAAGCAATATCAGCCAAGACGCCCATCACGCCATAGTAAAAAGCCATGAAGACCATCACCAATCCCATCCCGACTTTAACGGACAAAATCCCCATGTGGATATTTTGCTCACCCAGCGTCGGGCCCACTTGCCGCTCTTCCAAGAAGGCAACGGTGGCCGGCAGTGCTCCCGCTCGTAGGAGTAAGGCGAGCGTACGGGCTTCGTTTTGTCCATTTAAACCGGTAATTTGGAAGCTATTACCTAAGGCATTTTGAATGGTCGCGACACTAATAATATGACGTTCGGTTTGATATGTAATGACGGTTTTGCCATTTTCGATTTTTGAAGAAGGTTTCACTTCCACAAACAATACCGCCATCGGTTTACCGATACTTTCAGCTGTTACTTTCGTAAACAAGCTATCGCCTGTACCGCCTAATCTCACTTGTACGTTAGGACGCCCCTCTTCCCCAAAGCCAGAAGTCGCGGTGACAATCGAAGAACCGCGCAAGACAATTTGATTTTTCAATAAGATCGGCTGGCCTTGCCAGGTGTAAAGCCGGGTATCAGGCGGTGCCATGCCTTCTTGTGCAGCGAGAGCGGCATTATGGTCAACATCCACCATGTGAAATTCTAACGTAGCGGTTTTGCCGATAATATTTTTGGCTTCAGCCGTATCTTGAATACCTGGTAAGTCAATGGCGATGCGATCTTCGCCTTGCTGTTGGACGGTGGCTTCGGATACCCCGAGCTCATTAACCCGATTACGCAAGGTATTCATTTCCTGCTCTAGCGTATCTTGCTTCGCTTGAAACAGTGCGGGTGGAGAGAGTACGCCGTGCAAAATAAACGTATCCCCTTTATTCTGCTTATCCCAGGTGAATTCGGTATAGCGGTGATTCACATAGCTATAAGCGTCATCCAATGCCTCTCGTGTACGAAATTGCAACGTCACTTGATTATTCGCTTGACGGCTAATGCCGGTATAACGAATATGTTCATCTCGCAAAGCTTGGCCGATACCGCGTAAATCGCCATCGACACGTTGCTGGATAACAGAGTCCACATCGACTTGCAGCAAGAAACTCACTCCGCCGCGTAAATCCAGACCCAACCGCATCGGCACGGCGCCGATTGCTTTCAACCAATTTGGCATCGCTGAAGCGAGGTTCAATGCTACCAAATAATTTTCACCCAACGCTTGCTGAATCACTTCTTTCGCTTTGAGCTGAATATCAGTGGAATCAAAGCGAAGTAATAAAGTTTGGTGTTGAAATGACGCATCTTTATAAGTGATACCTGCTTGCTGCAGTGCGTTTTTCACCGTATCAAGAGTATTCGTATCGACGACGGTCGAATTAGCACCTTGAATTTGTACCGCGGCATCATCGCCATATAGGTTAGGGGCGGCGTAAAAAAAAGCGGCGATAATTACTGCTACGATCAGCAGGTATTTCCAAAATGGATAACGATTTATGGTAGCTGCCATGAGTTAACAACATCCTCGTGCTTATTCAAACGATTTCAACGTCCCTTTCGGCAGAATGCTCACCACCGCGGATTTTTGCATCACGATACCCACATTATTAGCGACGGATAACAGGATATGTTTGTCCATAATTTTATCAATACGACCGACAATACCGCCTGCTGTCACCACCTCATCGCCTTTAGCGAGAGAAGCTAACATCATTTGCTGTTCTTTCGCCCGCTTATTTTGCGGCCGCCAGATGGCGAAATAGACAAAGAAGATAAAGATAGCAAACATCA
>SCTP01000241.1 GCA_004322325.1 Gammaproteobacteria bacterium
GAGGAAAAATCCAAGCGGGATCAGGTGAAATTCACCAGTTCACAGCTAGCAAATGCGCTTTGTATGCCGCGATCAATGATTACAAAGTTAATTCATCCTGATGAATCGAAGCGGGTGCTTAATCCACGGGTGGATACGTTGCTAAAGATTGTGGAATTTTTTAAAACGGATGGTTTTAATATTACCGTTGATGATTTGTTGGGGGTTAAGTCAAGCTCGATTCTTATTCAAGATCAGAAAATCAATCCAAAAAATACTCAAAGAACGATCTCCTTATTTTCTTTTGATAACAAAACTAAAACTAAACTGGGAACAATTGATATTAAAACATCTATTCAATCGGATAATGTCATTGCATTGCTTGCGGATGATGATATTAAGCCGTTATTCAAAAAAGGCTCCATCTTTATTGTGGATCCTGATGCCACTTTAGAAAATGATACGTTAGTTGCTGTGAAATTGAATCAATCGAAGAAAATTCAGATTAAGAAATATCAGATTCAGGGGCATAAAAGAATATTGATTTCACTTGAGTCTCATGAAAAGCCGATTGTGTTGATGCCGACAGAGCGGCATGACATTTTAGGTGCTGTCATACAAATTAATGCAAAAACTTAACGTATGTTTAAGCAAAGGACCATGCCAATATGAAGAACATATTAAATAAGATAGATAAAGCGCTGTGTTATTTTTTTGGGCTGGAGCAAGAAGTTGTTTCTCCTTATGCTGTCGCTTTAAAAAATAATAAATTAATTATCTCTAATACAACATCGTTTAAACGCCATTACTATAGTCAAAATTGGGATAAATTTGGGCTTGCCAATTTAAAACACATTAGCCAGTACCACAAAGAAAAGCTTGGTATAGCGATGGGTAAGGCGATTGCTAAAAATTTGGTGATAACGTTTGAGGAAATTGAAATTCATGAGGAGTTAGCCGATGCATAATACTCGCGTTATCCCATCCAGCCTGATTGAAGGCCAGCCACGTTATCTGTGGCTGATTATGCTTACTTACTCCATGGTTATTACCCTTTCAAATTGGTTTGATCCTCGATTAATTAGTATGTGGGGACTTAATACAGATGCGGGGACATTAATTTTTCCTTTTACATTTTTGTTATCTGATCTTATTACAGAGGTATACGGTTATAAAAATGCTCGGCGTGCCATTTGGTGCGGTTATTTATTTAATATGTTTTTTATCCTTTACGGGCAGGTTGTTATTCATATGCCTAGCCCAGATTATCCGACGAATAACGCATTGTTTGATACGATATTGGCAACGAATACAAGAGTGTTCTTTGCTGGATTTAGCTATTTTGTGTCTGAGCCGCTTAATTCTTTCACAATGGCGAAGTTGAAGATTAAAATGAGTGGACGTTATTTGGGAATAAGATTTGTCACTTCGACCATCGTTTCATCGGGTATTGATGGCATTCTTTTTAGTGTCATTGCTTTTTATGGCACGATGGGAAATATGGATCTCGTGAATCTAATTTTGTCTGGATGGTTGATTAAGGTGGTGATCGAAATTTTAGGGTTACCTCTCTCTATTCGGTTAGCAAAAAAGCTAAAGACAATGGAGCATCTCGATATTTATGATAAAAGGACGAGTTTTAATATCTTTAGTTTGAATGCAGATTATGCGCTTAGTGATAATGAATATAAAAAGTGATCCAACTAACTATACCCATGCGCTCACTTCTTTAAGTGTTGTGCATGGGCTGCAATCATTTCTTTCTCCTCATATTAATTAAGAGGAAGTGGCAGCACACTACCCACCATCGGTGGATTATTCATTATCACCACGCCTTGTTTTCCATCATAGGTATAAGTCACCTCATAGCCATTTTGAACACTCGTTTTCACATAATGTGTCGAGCAAGCGACGGAATGAACAGCGTGAGGTTGTGGTGCGTTCATGCTGTTTTGCATGCTATTTCCTGTTAATGCACCAATCGCTGCCCCAGCAGCACTCGTTACAATCCGCCCTGTGCCCCCACCCACTTGTGAGCCTAAGAGGCCGCCCGCTACCCCACCGATGACGGCACCCGCACCCGGTGAGTGCGTTTCTTGGGAAACATATACCACATGCTCCGCTTCATGGCACTGGCGTTTAGGAATAGAAGTTGACGTATAGTGAGGCTTAACATTGATTACTTGAGCAGTAGGGGTAACTGGCACAACAGGTTGTTCTACAACAGGTTTTTCTATCGGAGGTGAAGGAGGTACGACAGCTGGGCGTTGTAAGATCGCTTGTAAGGCCCATGTGGTTAATACAACGATGATGGCTATCCCCGCTGCGCCGCCTAACAACATGAGTATTTTTTTACCTTCGTTATTCATTTCCCACTCTCTCGATTAAGTTATTTGGCGCATAAAATACCATTTTTTGACCCTTTAGGGCAAGGTGATCTGGGGCTGGTTGCTAGTATAAAAAAATCAGCTGCATTATAATTAGCCGCACATTTAGCGTAAGGTTTCATTACAATGAAAAAAGCTGTTGTCCTCCTCTCCGGTGGTCTTGATTCAGCCACTTGCTTAGCCTATGCCAAGAATGCAGGTTTTGACTGTTGCGCCATGAGTTTTAGCTATGGGCAAAAACATCATGCAGAATTAAATGCGGCCAAAAAAATCGCTGAATTTTTTAATGCAACCCATCGCATTGTCGCTCTCCCTAGCTATCAATTTGAAGGTTCCTCGTTAACAAGCACTCATCAAGCCGTACCTGACTTTGACCCGGCGAACAAAGCGATTCCTTCTACCTACGTTCCTGCTCGTAACACCATTTTTCTTGCTCACGCCTTAGGCTGGGCGGAAATGCTCGGTGCAAAAGATATTTTCATCGGCGTGAGTTCAGTGGATTATTCTGGCTATCCAGATTGTCGTCCGGAATATATTGCAGCATTTGAAAAAGTGGCTAATCTTGCTACCAAGGTGGGAGTAGAAGAGGGGAATATTAAAATTCATGCGCCTTTGGTTTATTTATCCAAAGCAGAAACCATCAAATTAGGTTTGGAATTAGGTGTTAATTACACGATGACCGTTTCTTGCTATCGCGCCGATGCGGAAGGCCATGCTTGCGGTACGTGCGATAGTTGTACTTATAGAAAGAAGGGGTTTCTTGAGTTAGGTGTACTGGATCAGACGAAATACTCAGGATAATTTAATTAAATAAATCTGAATGTGTTCCTGTACGAACAAAAATAACGATTTTTTCTTTTAGAATAAGTTTGTAAATTAACAACCAATCGGGCTCAATGTGTAATTCACGGTGACCTTTTTAGCTTTATGAGTTTTTCTTTTATTTGCATCATGCATTGCTTTGATGGTTTCTTTATTTGGAATTTTCACTTCAAAGGGTAGTCCTTTATGCAAACATACTTGCATGTAAAATAACCGTACTGCTTCAGCCGACGTTAAGCCTACTTTATGCAAAATAGTCTCAGCTTCCATCTTCAGTTTCGGTTCTATACGCGTATTTACAGTTGCTACTTTATGCATGATTTTACCCTCTTCTTTAAATGTATAACACATGTTGTACATCAATTCAAGTTCTAAGAAGAGGTTTCCATCTCTCCCGCTTTCGAGTATCTTAGTTACTATGCACAACATGAAAATCCTCCGGTCATTTCAGCGTTGCGTTTCCTTCTGCACAGCAGATAGCTACGATCTTTTAGGTCTAGCCAGTTTTTTCAAGAAGAAAGGCTACCTCACCCGTATCTATCGCGATGTTTTGCATGTGACCAATTTAAAAAGATCTGGCGATATTTTCTTCTTTAACCATGGTTGTTTCGTCTCTTGGGGGTTTAAAAAGACATTTGAGGAGAAATTACTCGAGTATGTGAAAGACTTTGTTATCCAACCTTTAAGCACCATTGAGGCAGACCATTTTTTTTACCGCTCAGGGGATGAAACCACTGTCGATACCCATGAAAAGCTCCGCTTGGATATCATCACCCTGGATTCAGATGACCCTAAAATTAAATTTGCTATTTCCTACGGCCTGGCTCAATCAATTAAGCTAGCGGCTTTTGAAGAGGCGATCAAAGACACGATCAAAAAAAACAGTGCCTTGCCAGAAGAAATCGCTACCCACGGTATGATTTCGCTTTCACGGCGCGCGATTTTTAAGCGCATGGGGGAGATTTTTATCGCGCGTAGTTCTATTAACTTGAATATTGAATACTTAGATGCCCCCGAATTTTTCTGGCGCAACCCTAATCTGGAACCCTTTTATATCATGATGAAAAAATTTCTCGATATCCCAAGTCGAGTCATGGCGCTCAATCAAAAATTAGATGTGTTGCAGGAATTACTGGATATCTTGAATAGCCAAGTACAGCATCGGCATTCAAGCTTGCTGGAAAGTATTATTATCTTATTGATTATCGTGGAAATTTTGATAAGTTTGTTTCAGCTGCACGTTGTGTGATCACACCAATAAAAAAGGCCCACCGTGTGAGCCTTTTTCCCTAGCCGGATTACTTATTCCGCACTGGCGTCTTGTTCACCGCTTGCTTCAACCGCAGCAGCAGTGCTGTTCACTTTGCCAGTCGTTAACTTCTCTTTAATACGTGCTGCACGGCCGCTTAATTTACGCATGTAATAAAGCTTAGCACGACGAACGTCGCCACGACGCTTCACTTCTACGGAATCAATAGTGGGGCTGCAGCTCTGGAACACACGTTCCACGCCCACGCCATGTGAAATTTTGCGAACGGTAAACGAGGAGTTATAGCCACGGTTACGCATCGCTACCACCACGCCTTCGTAAGCCTGTATACGCGTACGCTTACTATCGCCTTCGCCTTCAATAACCTTCACTTGAACGACAACCGTATCGCCTGGTTTAAAGTCGGGCAATGCTTTGGCATTCTGCCCAAATTCAGATTCAACTAATTGAATAATTTTGTTACTCATTTTCTTCTTCCCCTAACAAGTCGTGCAATTTTATACATAATTAAAGCAATTTTCGAGGGTTATTTTGCTTTACGTAAAAATTCTTCTATAAATTCGGTTAATAACTCGGTTTCCGGCCCTTTTAAGTGCATTTTAGCCAAGAGGTCAGGGCGTCTTAACCAGGTCTTGCCTAAAGATTGCTTTAACCGCCAAGCTTCTATTTGCTGATGGTTGCCGCTTAGCAAGACGGGAGGGACGGTTAACCCCTCAAATGTCTCTGGTCGGGTATACTGCGGGTATTTTAAACACCCACTCGTCAATGAATCCTGGGTCACGGAATCCTCATCCCCCACTGCGCCAGGCAGCAATCGGGTCGCCGCGTCCACCATGACCATCGCTGCTAGCTCCCCGCCAGTGAGAATATAGTCCCCAATAGACCATTCTTCATCGACTTCCTGCTCAATAATCCGTTCATCAATCCCTTCATACCGTCCAGCGATAAAGATAACCGCTGGTTTAGCCGCCAATTCTACGGCCGCTTCTTGGTCAAACAACCTACCTTGGGGCGATAAATAAATAACCGTCGGTTTTTCCACTGGCGCTGCTTGCTTGGCCGCATGAATCGCTGCCTGCAAAGGCTCTGCCATCATGACCATCCCCGGGCCACCGCCATAGGGCCGATCATCCACTGATTTATGTTTATCTGTCGCAAAATCCCGCGGGTTCCACGTTTTAAGCGCCAGTATTCCATCTTTTACCGCGCGGCCGGTAATGCCAACATTTAAGGCCGTTACCATTTCTGGAAACAGGCTAATTATTCCACACCACATTTAGATCAATTCCCAATTCACATGTATTTCTTGTTTTTCTAAATTTACCTCTAAGATGACTCTGCCAGGCAAGTAGGGGATGGCATGCTCTTTCTCACCTTTTACCACGAGCACATCATTTGAGCCGGTTTCCATGAGGTAAATGACTTTTCCCAAAATCTCGCCATGTTGATCAATGACAGTTAATCCTTCAAGGTCAGACCAATAATATTCATTTTCTTTCAGCTTAGGTAACTGAGAGCGGGGTATGGCAATCAATTTGCCAGTCAACAACCGTGCCGTTTCGGGGCTATTGATGCCGGCTAATTTCACAATCATGCCTTTTCCGTGTAGCTGGCCTTCCTCCACCTGAATCGCATCCCAATTTTCTTGATCACTACTTAAAAACCACGTGGAATAATCAAGAATGCTGGCACCAAATTCCGTATAACTGTGAATTTTGAGCCAGCCTCGTATGCCATAAGTAGAACCAACTTTACCTATGGCGACATAGTTTGTCGAAATCTTATGCTTGTTCAGCTGTTTCTGCCTGTTGGGCGGTTTGTTCATGGGTTTTGATCAGCGATTTAACGCGATCAGAAGCTTGTGCACCTTGAGCAATCCAATGTTGCGCGCGTTCCAGGTTTAACTTTAAGCGAACTTCTTTGCCAGCTGCAATCGGGTTAAAGTAGCCAATTGACTCAATAAACCGACCGTCGCGTGAACGGCATTTGTCAGCTACAACGATATGATAAAAAGGGCGTTTTTTTGCACCGCCGCGTGATAAACGAATAACAACCATGGTATCTAATTCCTCTCGTAAAGGCGTTGAATTATACGTTACTTTTTTGGACTTGCAAACCTTAAAACGGCATTCCGCCACCGAGTCCACCAAAGGGAAGTTTGCCTTGCAGGCCGCGCATGAGTTTCATCATGCCGCCTTTGGCCACTTTCTTCATCATTTTCTGCATTTGGCTAAATTGTTTTAACAATTGATTGATGGCTTGGATGGAAGTCCCTGATCCCGAGGCAATCCGCTGTTTACGCGAACCTTTGATGATGTCAGGAAAGCGACGTTCTTTCGGTGTCATGGAATTAATGATAGCTTCAATTTCCACGAGTTTTTTATCATTAAATTGACTTTTTACCTGATCAGGCAATTGTCCCATCCCTGGCAGTTTGCTCATGATGCCAGCGATGCCACCCATGTTATGGATTTGCTTGAGCTGGTCGCGAAAATCTTCCAAATCGAACGTTTTGCCTTTCTTGATCTTTTTGACGAGCTTTTCTGCTTTCGCTTTATCAAGATTGCGTTCAGCTTCTTCGACCAAGGTCAGGATATCGCCCATATCTAAAATGCGGGAGGCGATACGGTCTGGGTAAAACGGCTCTAACGCATCGATTTTTTCACCGACGCCAATAAATTTGATCGGTTTGCCTGTGACATGACGAATCGAAAGTGCCGCACCGCCACGGGCATCGCCATCGGCTTTGGTCAGCACGACACCGGTGATAGCGACGGCTTCATTGAACACTTTTGCGGTGGTGACAGCATCTTGACCCATCATGCTATCGACGACCAGCAAGCATTCAGTGGGCTGAATAGCCGTATGCAATTGCTTGATTTCAGCCATCATTTCTTCATCAATATGCAAGCGGCCGGCGGTATCGATCAATACCACATCGATGACTTTATTCTTTGCCGCTTGGATAGCCTGACGCGCTATCTCGACGGGAGATTGAGTGGGGCTGCTGGGGAAAAACTCTACTTCGACTTGTTTAGCCAAGGTGGCGAGCTGATCGATGGCAGCGGGGCGGTAAATATCGGCGCTGGCTACTAAGACACTTTTCTTTTGGGTGTGTTTCAGCCAACGAGCCAATTTTGCCAGCGTGGTGGTTTTACCGGATCCTTGCAAACCTGCCATTAATACCACTGCCGGCGGTTGAGCTTTGAGATCAAGCGATTCATTGAACTCGCCCATGAGAGACACTAGCTCATCATGAACCAACTTAATTAATACCTGACCGGGGGTTAAGCTTTCCAGCACCTCTTTACCCACGGCTTTTTCCTGGATATGGTCAATAAATTCTTTTGCGACGGGTAAGGCGACATCGGCTTCTAATAAAGCGATGCGGACCTCGCGCAAGGCATCTTTGATGTTATTTTCAGTCAGCCGTCCTTGACCAGTTAAGTCTTTGATAACTTTACTTAAACGTTTAGATAAATCAGTAAACATGTTTTCCCAACCGTGTTCATTATTAAATAGAAAGATGGGCGAAAGTATACATAGAGTTTTGCATCATTGCGAGCAGCGTCATGACATGGCAATCTAGGGGGATAGATGAGGACACCACTTGAGCCAATTGCAAATTATCTTATTTAGCTTGGTACTAACGCTGCTGATTCTGCTCGCTGCCTTCTTCTCCTGTGCGGAAACCGGGTTGATGGCGGTGAATCGGTATCGTTTGCGGCATAAAGCGCGCTTGAAGAAGCGTTATGCCATGCGTTTATTGCAGCTACTCAAACGTCCTGACCGTTTATTAGGGGCGATTTTAATTGGCAGCACGTTTACCAACATTTTAGCCTCTTCGCTGGCGACGTTGTTGGCGTTTCATTTCTTTGGTGATAGCGGCGCGATAGTCGTGGCGGTGGTGCTAGGTTTTATTATTCTTATTTTCGCTGAAATTACCCCAAAAACACTGGCGGCGCTTTATCCGGATCAAGTAGCGCGTTGGGTTGTTTATCCTATTTATTTATTATTGAAATTATTTTATCCCTTCGTGTGGTTAGCCAATATGATTAGTAATGGCTTGCTAAAATTATTTCGAGTGCGGCTGACCACGGAAATGATGGAGCCGCTTTCGCGCGAAGAATTACGTAGCGTGGTGTACGATACGACGGGGAAAATTTCTCGCCAATATCAAAATATGTTGTTGTCCATTTTGGATTTAAGCAAATTAACTGTCGATGATGTCATGATACCGCGTCATGATATTACGGGGATTGATATTGAACAGCCATGGGAAAAAACCGTCGAGCAGATTCATTATTGCTATCATGAGTGGGTGCCAATCTATCGTGGTAATGTGAATCAAGTGATTGGGGTGTTATCCATTCGAGAAGTATTACGGCCATTGTTGTTACAAAAAATGATGAATAAAGAACTCTTGGAACAATTTGTTCAAGAACCTTATTTTGTTCCGGAAGGAACCGCATTGAATATTCAATTGGCGTATTTTCAGCAGAGTCATCATAAAATGGCGTTTGTGGTGGATGAATATGGTGAGATTCAAGGATTGCTGACATTAAATGATATTTTGGAAGAAATTGTTGGTGATTTAACGCCGAGTGTGTCAGGTAGTAAACGTATTGAGCGGCAATCGGATGAGAGTTATTTGGTGAATGGAACAGTGACGATACGTGAATTTAATCGTGTGACGGCGTGGGAATTGCCATTGCGGGGGCCGAGGACGATCAATGGGTTGATTGTGGAATATCTCGAAACGTTGCCCAAGACAGGGGTGGCAGTGTTGATTGCGGGGCATCCTATTGAAATTATTCAGGTAAAAGAAAATCGCGTGAAGGTGGCGAGGGTTTTCCCTAAAATTGGGTGAGTTAATTAAAATCTTCTCAAAATGGACTAGCATTAAAGTAAGGCGAACTAATTTTGAGGGGGTATGATTATGGCCAGCATTTCAGAAATAATCAGTGGGCTTGCTGCCCAATCAAAAAGCGATAAAAAACGTGGAATAAAAAGAGATTTTAATTATTTTTCCAGTATTCGTGACGACGAAAATTTCAATCTCATTATTATGACTGTTCTAGAAGGAACAAAAGAGAATCTGGAAGATTTACTCAGGGTACTTCGGGAAAATTTGACTGAAAATGAAGTAAAAGCGCTGTTAGAAGATAAAGAAAGTGAATTGGGACTTTCTGCTTTATTGTGCGCTGTGAATGAAGAGAAAGAAGATATGGTTGAGTTTCTTCTTGAACAAGGAGCAGATGTAAATGCAAGAGGAAAGACAGGAATAACGGCACTTCAAATTGCTCAAGCCCGAAAAAATGACGATATTGCTGATGCGTTGCTGAAAGTAATGTTAAAAGGAGAAGAACTACCTAAAAAAATGCATTTTGTATGGCTGGGAGGTCCTATCACAGAACAATATCTTCAATCGATAGGGAAATTATCATCATTAGCCACAGCAAATGGATTTGAAGTGAATATATGGGTAGATAATGAGAAAAATATTACTGCACCGTTAGAAAAGATGTTACGTGAAAGAAATATGCCTGATGTGGAAATACCAGCAGAGGTATTTGGTATAAAAGTAAGAAACATTAATGAATTACAAGAGGAAATGAAAAACGATCCTTTTTATCAACAAGGCAATCGGTTAAAGCAATTTAACTCGTATGTGAATCGAGAAATGATTGGATTTAGAAATCTTGCGAGTGCTTCTGATCTTCTTCGCTATGAAATTTTAAGACAAGAGGGGGGATATTATTTTGATTGTGATACTGAATTTCGTCTTACTGGAAAAGAAGATGTGGCACCTGATTCTCCTCCATTAGGAATTGTGACTAATACTGAATTTAGTTTTACAAAAAAGACAGGTAAGATTGAATTAAAAACAGCAACTAATGACATACTGGGAGTAGTACCTCATCATCCTGTGATAGAAAATGTTATTAATCAATCGATGAAAAATTATCAGGAATTTGATAAAAAATTAACGAAAGATGAAAAAGCTATTTTGGATCAAACTAAAACATTAACAGGGTTTAATCCACAAGAGCATAGTACAAAGATGGATGTGAAACGTTATCCTTATGGCAATGAAATAAGTCAAGAGCATATATTATTTAGTGTTGTTCCAAATAAACGGAACCTTTCGATAACAGCAGCAGGGCCAGCCGCTTTTTTGGAAGTCATGAAAGATTTTTGTAAAAAAAATGTGAGCTCTCTTGAGGTGATGGAAGCATCGACTATCAAGCAGGGAAAACAATTTAAAGTAGCAGATATCCGAGTGGTTAGTCATAGTGATAAAACATGGCTTAAAAAGCCTAAAGATACACGTTATTTTGATACTTCTTCTTTACCAAAAGGAAAATTATTTCAACCATCCAAAGCAGATAAGAGTGTTAACAACAATAACAATCTCAATGACCCAAATAAGAAAATGCGAAAATAAGGGAACGGTTACCGAATCACCAACGCCGCCACCACGCGGCGATTTTCTGCCGACAAGGCATTAAACGTCCGGCAAGCCGCTCCTGTATTCATCACCTCCACCCCTATCCCCCGATTCACCAACTCACCATAAATCTCCACCGGCAATAAAACATGCGTTTCCCCCGTCCCAATCAGCAAAATATCCGGCTTCAACGCGATGACCTCCGCAAACGATTCGCTCGACAATTCCTCTGCCGTCTGAGGCATCCAATTTTCGATCAACTGATCCGGTGTAACAATAATGCTACGGGTTAAAATCTGCTCATTCACCTGGATCAATCCCGGTTTAAACGCGCGTATTT
>SCTP01000242.1 GCA_004322325.1 Gammaproteobacteria bacterium
AAAAGCTTTGGCGCCCTTATCACCAATTTGATTGTAGCTTAGATTCAAGGAAGTCAAATGTTTATTCTGCACTAAACTGACCACTCCCCAATCATTAATTTGGTTTCCTGCCACATCGAGTGAACGAAGCGTCGTATTTTCAATAAAAGACTCCACTCCAGCTTTGCCTATTTGGTTATAACGCAGGTCAAGCATTTCGAGAGTAGTGTTATTCTCAAAGCCTAAGGCCATTCCTTTTTCAACTATGCTGTTATGAGCAAGCGATAACAACTTAAGCTGGGGATGTCGAGCTAAAGCAGCAGCACCTGCATTCTCAATGAAATTTCGTGTCAGTACAAGCGACGTCAGATGTTTGTTTTGAGCCAAATCGATAGCACCACTATCCTTAATTAGATTTTCAGTTAAGATGAGGGCCTTTAATGTCGTATTATTAGCAAAAGCTCTTAACCCCTCACTGTTAATAAAGTTCCCAGATGCGTTCAATGAAGTAAGAACCTGATTTTGAGCTAACGCTATAATACCTTGATTAGCGATATAGTTTTGAGAGATATCCAGTGATGTTATCGTGTTGCTGCGTGCTAAAATAATAGCACCTTCTGCTCTTACTTGATTGCCTGTAATAATGAGTGAAGTGAGCCGGGGAAGCTGAGTTAACAGACCAACCCCCTCATCGCCTATAGCATTTCCTGTCAAATCAAGCGCATTAACAATAGTATTCTCCATTAAAGCCTCAACTAATTCTTTGATATCAACCGCAGTGAGCTTTTGATAACAAAATTTGAGGTTAATAGGCAAATTGGGATCATTAATACGGATACGTTCTAGTAGTGTGTTATCAATAGGCATTGTTTCATTCTCGCAAAATAATAGGAAAGAATTTTCTATTATTAGCCTATTTGAGAGTGAAATTATAAAATGATTTTTTACTATTTCATTTAGTATATTACCTAATATGAAAATAATCTTTCAAAAAATTCTACTTTTATTTTTTCAAATGGTGGCAAATTGGCTGGTGAATTTTTAAATTTTTCCTGGATCTTCGATCCAGGCTACGCTTGCTGCGCATGAGAATGTCGTCGTCGTGCGAGCCAATACACTGCTCGACGCAAATTTTACTCCGCAAAAATTATTATTTCCTGAATCAGCTTTCTCGTGGGATACAGGGAAGATAGCTAATTAGAGAGAATCTCGGACGTAAAAAACACGTCCGGGCTTGCTAAAGCCTGCTTTTCCAGTAGTCCCAAGGACGGTCCAAGATGGCATGGTGAAGTTCATCAGTCTTAACAGCCTCTTCATGATCCAAGAATTTTGGCTCCCCAAGCTGCATTGCGATTGGCTGGAGATGGGCATTGATTGTCGCGTAGATTGCGCGAAATACTGCTTCCTTCACCGAGCTACCGACAATGGTGGCGCCGTGACCGCGCATCAGTACGATAGCGCTTTTGCCAAGCGATAAAGCCAGCGAGCGACCCAATTCGCTACTCTGAACCAGCATGTTCGTCATGCCATGCTTATGCTGTATATCAAACACCGGAGCACCCGCTGCCAAAAATCCACACATATGATAAAGCGGTTGCAACGGGGTTTTACTAATGCCAAAAGGGATTAAGGAAGGAGAATGCGTATGAATAATGGCATTGACATCCGGTCGCGCCCGATAAATTTCGCCATGAATAAAACGCTCCAGCGAGGGCTTCGGTCCGTTGGGCTTGCAAGAATTGCTGTCTAAATCCAACTCAACAATGTAGTCTTCTCTATCAGTCTCACCAAAATTATCGCGAGTCATGAAATAGCGATCTGATCGATTTGGGTCGCGAACAGAAGCATGACCAAAGCCGTCGATAACATGTTCGTTTACTAAAATTCTAGTGGCAACGATGAGATCATCGATGCTTTTTATCGTATTTGCATTCATACAGGTCTCTCTCACCTCATTATAAAAAATATGTGTGTTTTTAAGATCATAGGATTTACATTAAATAAAGACAACCATATGGCTACAAATTGGCTACAAATTGGCTACAGTAATGCTTGCAAAGAGGCAGATTGATTATAACCCATTGATCCACCTGGAGTCGAGGAGGATCGAACTCCCGACCTTCGCATTGCGAATCGGTTATGGCACTTTAATATTTACATTAAAATCAACACCTTGCGATGATTTAGCAACTGCAAAACCGATCTAAACCTACTACAATTGACGGTAAATCTACCTCAGTTGGTGACAAAATAGCGACAGTCACATTGCACCTTTATTGATGATTAGCTAACCTAATCACCGCTGTTGTTAACGATACGCTTTGGTAAAAATTCTAACAATCACTTAAAAGAGGTGGTCATGCAGATTGTTTTCTTACTCTACGATGAAATGACTGCTCTTGATGCAATAGGACCTCACGAGATTCTTTGCCGTCTGCCAGGAGCAAACGTTCTACGTGTTGCTAAGCGCCAAGGATCAGTACATACAGACTCTGGACTCATACTAACCGCCGAATATGCGTTGGCCGATATACCACACGCTGATGTATTGCTTCTACCAGGAGCTGGGAATGCAACCACCCTACGAGAGCATCCAGAAATACTTAGCTGGGTACGTGCGATTCACACAACGACAACATGGACAACTTCAGTATGCACAGGTAGCCTCATCTTAGGAGCAGCTGGCCTTTTAAGTGGATTAAGAGCAACAACACATTGGGCAGCCCTAGATCGCCTGCCCGCTTGGGGCGCTGAACCCGTACAAGAACGCATTGTGGAATCTGGCAAAATAATCACAGCAGCAGGCGTATCGGCTGGAATCGACATGGCATTAACGCTTGCAGCAAGAATTGCAGGGCAAGATATCGCTGAAACACTTCAACTTGGTATCGAATACGATCCCGATCCACCTTTTGATTCTGGTTCACCCTCGAAAGCAAAACCAAGCATCGTTGAAAAACTCCAGGCACGTTTGGTAGCTTCATTCGAGAAACCTAAGTAAGCAGCATAAAGCAGACTTGACCCTGAAGTAGCTTAATACCCAAATAGTTGCAAATTGTAACAAAAAATGTTATATTTTGCATCTAACTGGTATATTTTATGAAGATAACCGCATTTTTAACTGACTTAATCGCAAAGGGCCATTGCTGCTTCACTTTTGCTCAAGCAAAAGAAGCACTAGGGGTATCAGATATAGCAGCAAGAGCTACTTTAAGGCGCCTAAAGCAAAAAGGCGAGTTAGCTCACCCCTTAAGCAATTTTTACGTGATCGTACCACCGGAATATAGGGTTTTAGGATGTAGACCTGCCGATCATTTTATTCATGAGCTTATGCAATTTATTGGCACCTCTTATTATGTTGGGTTATTAAGTGCAGCTCAGTATCATGGAGCTGCACATCATAGACCTCAACAATTTCAAATCATGATCAACCAAAAAAGACGACCTATTATCTGTGGACGTATAAAAATAGTTTTCATTACCAAAAAAAATGCAGAACAAACTCCAACTCAAAATTTTAACACCTCTCAAGGCGCTATAGTAGTCTCCACCCCTGAAGCGACTGCAATAGATATGGTAACTTATCCTCATCGCTGTGGTGGCTTAGATAATGTGTTAACTGTACTAACTGACTTGGTGAAAAAAATGGATGCTGCTAAATTACAACAACTAGCATCCGCCACCGCTGAAGTTACATGGATACAGCGACTTGGCTATTTGCTGGATTTAATCAAAGCAAATAATTTATCTGAGATATTACAAAAATCTCTTGAGAATCATCGCGTACGTGCGCGCACATTGATTGCTCTTCCTAAAAAATCGGTTGCACTTGAAGAGCTTTCTTTTAAGTTAGGAAAAGCTAAAAACCAATCTTCGCGTGAGGCCAAAAAAAATGATAAGTGGAAATTAATTATTAACAAGAAATTGGAATTAGAAAAATGATTGCAAATGCATATTTAAATGAATGGCGCCAAACAGTGCCCTGGTCAGATAATAAAATGGTTGAGCAGGATTTAATAATCAGCCGCTTGCTGGTAGAATTATTTAATCATGAAAAAATTTCAAATTCGCTTGCTTTTCGTGGCGGAACAGCAATTTATAAATTATTTACTCCTTATCCAGTGCGTTACTCGGAAGATATCGACTTAGTTCAAATCAAAGCAGAGCCAATAGGAGAAACCATAACCGCAATCAGAAATATAGTTGAGCCACTATTAGGCGAACCAGAAAGAAAACGGAGTAAAAAAACATTCACCCTGACTTACAATATTCCAGCAGAAGACGCACTCTCACCCCAAAAATTAAAAATAGAAATTAACACAAGAGAGCATTTTTCTGTTTTTGGATTTCAGCAGAAAAAATTTTCTATTAAATCACGTTGGTTTTCTGGTGAATCAAAAATAGTAAGTTATGAATTTAATGAACTTCTTGGCACCAAGATACGTGCGTTTTATCAACGCGACAAAGGGCGCGATCTTTTTGATTTATGGTTTGCCCTTCAGCAAGAGAATTTTGATGCTAAAAAAGCAGTGGCTGCTTTTATCGAATATACAAAAAAGGAAAATAAAAACATTACTCGCGCCATGTTCGAAATGAATTTCGCTGAAAAGCTAAATGCGGGCTCTTTTAGCCAAGATATTAGCCCGCTATTAGCACCTAACGTTCAATGGAATTTTGAAAAAGCTGCGGTAGAAGTTTTCGAAAAAATTATTCCTCTTATCCCTGGCAAACAATGGAAATCCAAGAAAGAAAATAGAAAATAAGCATGAAAAACATGAATAACTTATTAATAGCCTGCTAATTTAGTTTGGTCAAAAATCTCAGGACAGGTCATATTTCTATTTAGAAGGGTGCTTACGATGCCGGATACACTTGCTAATTATATCCATCTGAAAACCCTTCACTACTTTTTCAAAAAATAACAATAAATCAATTGATTAGGATTATTTCTTTATTGTGATAAAATATAGTTATATGCTTAATGTTCTGAAAGCAACCCCAAACCTTTAAGATTTAAAGGAGATTATAATGACCACTGTAGGAGCAAGCATCATAATGCTACTTATATTGGTCATAGTAGCAGCGGTAATTATCTCATTTTCAACTTTCGAATTTCAAAGACCATTATTTTCCACCAACATAAGCATGAAATAGAAATGGGATTTCAGGAACCTCACAACATTTTTTTAAGAGAAGCGCGTGATGCTAAAGAAAAGTCAAAATTTCGCCATACACATTGCTTTAATGCGTTATTTCTTATAGGGGCATCGAGTTCTTTATCAATATTAATATATGCACTCTTAGCTCTTTAAGACTAATTTCATCTTTTTTTCCATTTTATTTTCTATTCTTCATTATTTATTTTTCGCTCAGCAAGTAGGTACCATCTTCAAATGCACAATCCTTCGAAAGAAAAATATAAAATTTAGCTTTCAACATATCACTCCTGAGCAAATAATAAAAACAGCAACCTAATTCCCAATAAATGGGAAGTTACTTTACACTAAAAATGCTGCCTAAATTCAATTATAGTGACAAACTGGTGACAGCAACATGATGCAAATGAAAATAGAGTCGTAAGTAATTGATTCTACTGGAGTCGAGGAGGATCGAACTCCCGACCTTCGCATTGCGAATCGGTTACGTCAATTTAATATTTAATTTAAAATCAATACCTTGCGATGTTTTAGCAACTGCAAAACCGATCTAAACCTACTACAATTAGCAATAAATCTACCTCAGTTGGTGACAAATTGGCTACAGTCAATATTTTATGCTATATTGACGTATAAGCGCTTAAACACCTACACATCGAGGCAAATATTATGAGCAATACCGTACGTTGGAATATCGCCGTCTCGCAAGACACCGATCAAGCCCTCCGCCTATTTTTAGCAAGCCAAGGCGGCGGCAAAAAGGGTGATTTGTCGCGCTTTATAGAAGAAGCGGTACGAACGCATATTTTAGAATTAACCGCAGACCAAACTAAAGCAGCAAATGCTAATATCAGCGAAGAAGATTTAGCCGCTATCGTTGAAGAAGCTATTGAATGGGCACGTAATCATTAATGCGCGTGGTACTTGACACCAATGTGCTATTGAGTGCGCTTATTTCCCCATATGGCACCTCTGATATTATTTATCGCTCTTGGCTAACAGCTAAATTTGAGCTTGTGACTTCTGTTACACAACTTGATGAATTACGTCGTGCTAGTCGCTATCCAAAGTTCAAGGCCATTTTGCAACCTTCAAGAGTAGGTACGATGATTAATAACCTTCAACATGCCATCATCTTAGATCAAGACCATCTTATCGCCCCTATTGAGCTTAATGATCCTAATGATACATTCTTGCTTAGCATGGCTATAGCAGGCATGGCAGATTATCTTGTAACAGGCGATCGCCGAGCGGGTTTGCTACAAAAAGAAAACATAGGACGCACGCGTGTTATGACGCCGGCTGTTTTTTGTGAAAAGATAACAAAATGATCCATTCTACTCTACGACCTAAAAATTCTGGAGCAAATCACCCTGGACTATAACGACATCAAGACATCAACATCTGCCACCCATCTTGAGTTATGGCTTAAACTTAGCCTCATTAGCATCAGGAACCTTGATGTTCTCCGCCGCGCATTCCCATCTGATATTCCGCCACCCATTGGCAATAAGCTCACTGGTTCCATGTCTCTCGTTAAGATTATTCATAGCATTTGTAGCTATCAAAATATCCCGCCTTGTACATTGCGCTCCACCCCAACCTTCAAAGAACTGTTGAGTAGGCTTTGGTGGAATCTGCTGCACCACAGGTGTTGATGGTGGTATTTGTTGGCCAACAGACTTCGGCTGAAAGAACTGCTGAGTGATAGGTTTTGGTTTTGACTGGACTGGCTGCATTAGCTCTGCCTTCTGAACCACAGGTTTCGGTGGCATCAGATTATCTGCAATCTCCGGTACATTCTTGGTCAGCGTATCTGCGCTGTCAATGGTTGCGATAACAGAAACAACTGGCTCCATGGCATCCCCAATCACCGCGTCAACAGGATTGATAATATGGTTAACCGTATTGGTAATAGGCGCAACCATCTTGTCTACTACCTGCCCTTTAACAACAGCAGCCACTGCCTGCTGAAGAGTGCCGCCACCAGTTAAAATTGCAACAGGGGTCAGTACTGCATTTACGGGACTCAAGACCTTGTTGATGGGAGTAATAATCTGTGCGACGGGTGCCACAACGGGCGCTATCACTTTTGCAACCGGCTCAGTAATCGGCTTTGTGAGTTTCTGCGTAGTGTCATCGACTTTTTTTACAACCTTGGCAGATTCTTTCACTATCTTCTTTACTACCTTATCAGGACGTCGAATCGCATGCTTAAGCTTCATATAACTACTCCTATCTAAATCTGAATTATCAACCTGCTCATCTTAAAAATAAAGATTATCCAACCAATCCTTTTTACAAGTAAAAATAACTTCTAATCCAAAACCTTTAGCAAAACCAGCTTCAAAATATACACCGCCACGATTACCTGTCAAATCAGCTATTACAAATTTGCTACGGCGTATCAAAGCAATAATCTCATCGACAACCACACCATTGTGTGGATGTTTATCAATTCTAATTGGCTCGAATCCTGCTTGCTTTATAGCAGGTTCTATAGCATTTTGCCATGCGGAATTTAGACTATCGTCAAACCACATTGCACAAAATCCCAAATTACTATTTACATTTTTACTTAGATTTTCGATATAAGAAAAACCTTCTGGAGTGATCATTAATTGAAAATCCACATTATTTTGATTATTATTTGTAATAAATTCTTTTCTTGCAAGATAGTCCATTAAATAACGAACTTCCTTTTCATTATATGCCCAACAAATACTCACCAATTCCATCAACACATCATCAGTACTACCAAATTTAATAGGAATATATGATCCTGGATATTTAGTCTTACTATTTAACCATAACAAAAATTTTTGTCCTTTTTCGTACACATTAGGCATTCTTAAGTTAAGCAATCGATCATAATCACTTTGCTTAATTTTTTCTAATTGATGCTCTCTTATCCAGCCACTTACTTTAGCAATAATGGAATCATTTTTTTCTTTATTATCTTCCATCACCTCATGAGTAACAAAAAACTCCCCACACCGTCTGCATGTAATCCTAATCCATCCATCTGATGTATTTACTGTGTCCGCTTCTTCCTTACATGAAACACAATATTTTTTCGAACGTCCATTATATTTCCTTAAAAATTATCAAATTTCAACGCTTCTTTAAACAAACATCAACTTGCTCAACAAACCAACAAGAAACTTCCAATAATTTAATTGCATGTCTTTTCATATCATCTTTTTTTCTTTGTCTACGTCTACGATACTTATCATCTACAGCATCCATTTCATGAATAATTTGATTTCTTGCCTGAAATGTATTTTTAAAATCATTAATATTTGCTGGCTTATCAATACCAAATAAATCAGAAATAGAGCATAACTGATCAATACTTTGAAGACTACCTCCTGTTGCATATTCGATAATTTGATCAATTAGCATTTCATCAGGGTGATTAGAAATAAGAGCTTCCGCAATAGCTTCTCCTTCTCTTTTCTCTTGGATTTTTTTTAAGAACAAAGTATGAATTTGTGATTTGACTCTATCACGAGCTTTTTCATTTACCTTAATTACTTCATGTAAAGAATCTTTTACTATACTTTTTATTGAAGCATCTAGTGCAGCTCCTGACATGACAAGCATAGCCCGTAAAATATCTTGATCTGTATGAAGCGGAGCCCCTTTTCCTCGTTGCTTCGTTATTTTTTTATACGCATTCCAAAGCTGGTTAACAGATTCTATTCCATAATTAATTAAGTTATGCGCACTTTCTAACTCAGAGCTTTCTGGTTTAGAGGGATAATCAAAAATTTTATCAGAATTTTCAGATTTTAGCTTTGCATTAGATTCGGTCATTTTTGCATATCCTTTTGCAATTACTTAATCAAATTTCTGCGCACTATTCTTTTTTTAGTGACAAAATGGTGACACTATTAGAAGGTCATCAAAAAAATTGTTGTAACCAATTGATTCTACTGGAG
>SCTP01000243.1 GCA_004322325.1 Gammaproteobacteria bacterium
CAATAACTTTTGAATGCCTCGCACCACACCACAATCAAAAAAATAAAACTTAGGATGGGCAGCTTCTTTAACTTTTGCTCTTGGCATCCACGCAGGCAACCAATTACCAATTAACGTATCGATGAGAACATCAAAATAAGCAGAAACGGTTGTTCGTGGAACGGCTGCATCGCGCGCCAAATTAGAAAGATTTGTCACTTGGCCATTCATCAACGCCGCTACTTCAAGAAAACGTCCAAAAGCTTGAACATTTCGGGTTAATGCTTCTTCTTTGATTTCTTCACGAAGATACGTTCCAACATAAGCTTCAAGTTGCTCAATTCTCGTTTCTGTGTCTGTAATAATGCTCGGCAATGTTCCAAATTCTAATGCTTCTTCTAAGGTGATAGCATCACCATATTCTGCTGCTGTCAGTGGAAACAGATGTTTCACCAGCGCACGACCCGCTAATAAATTTACCTGGCCTCGCTTCAACTTTCTTGCACTTGATCCACTTAAAGCAAATCGATAACCATGACTCTCGATGAGAGAATGCACATCATTTAAAAGAGCAGGAATACGTTGAACTTCATCGACAATGATCCACGTTTTATCTGGATCTTGCGCCAAGACGCGATCTCGAAAAGCAGTTGGTGAGCTGGTAAGGGTGAAATAGACATCGTTACGAAGAAGATCAAAATGAAGCCGCTCAGCAAAACTATGCTTTAGCCAGGTACTTTTACCCGTCGCACGAGGACCAAAAAGAAAAAAAGACCGATTTGGGGCTTTAAGTTGTCGTGAAAAATTCATATCTCACCGGAAAAATGACGCCTTAGTGGTAAATTTTGCCGTATTTTTTACTACTTTACAATAAAATTTGCTTGTTTTTTGAATTTAAAGGGAAAAATTTAGATTTCCAGAGGGAAGAGAACATCTCCCCTCCCCCTCAGAGTAGCGATTTCGCGAATTGCATCATCAACCATAACCACCGTTGCGCCGGCTTCACCGTCTGGCCGGGCAAGCAAAATTGGTCATCCAGACGGATTAACGCCTGCGACATTTCACCTCCAGCCAGAATGATTTCTTGCAACAAGACAGTTTGACGACGTGATAGATTTAAAATTGACGACGAATTGGCTACACTACTCCCAGCCATGTTGACCTCCTTCCTATTTAAGGTTGATATGGTTAGTGGCACGCCGGGTGTTAGAGTCACCTGGCTGTCACGCCTTTGTATTTCACCTGATCGCTGTATAAAAATCAATAAAATTATCGGCTGGTGCTGAAGAAAATTAAGCGGCGGCCTGTGTAATTTTTTCTACTCGTAATTTTTTTCGCCGCTTTTCCGCTTTATATAAATCAAAATCGCGCTGCAGGTTCATCCACATCGCTGCTGGTGTCTCCAGTGCAATAGACAATCGAACGGCCATCTCCGGGCTAATTCCCGCATGCCCATTAATAAGTCGAGAAAAAGTAGTTCTGTCCACACCTAATTTTTTTGCCACCTGAGTGACGGTTAACCCTGTTGCGTTAATACAGAGTTCTTTTATTATCTCTCCAGGATGCAATGGCTCATGAATCATGGCTATTTCCTCATTAATGATAGTCAATGTAATCTACTAAAATGGCATCTTGTTTTTCAAACTTAAAAATAATCCGCCAGTTTCCATTGACCTTGACTGAATAATAACCTTCTAAGTTCCATTTTAACGGATGAAAGTTCATACTTGGCAAATTCATCTGTTGGGGTTCTTCAGCTACATCAAGCAACTGAAGTATTAGTTTTAACCGCTTACTGTGCTCAGGCCGAATACCAGATTTATCTCCTGTTAGATAAAACAGTTTCAATCCTCTATGTTTCCATGATTTTATCATAAAATAGCGTGTAGCGCCACACTCATCAAAAATAAATTCCACCATGCAGAAATACTCTGCACACCTTTAGATAAACACTCTCGTCAAAGGAAAAATTAATTTGAATACTGATTGGGAACGAAGATTGGCAGGGAAGAGGTTATCAATGCTTATATTTCACCTTACCATCATGCAAAAAGCAATAAATTTATATTTAAAAAAGTTTAATTGACTCCATCACTTTTATTTTTTAACCTTACTCACCGAGCAGGAGACCTGCCATCGAATACCCTATTTTTGGATTAGCTGGACGGGGTTTATCAATTAATCTGCTATGGATTTTTCAATTTTTTATTCAATAGGAAGTGTTATGTTTAAGAAAACATGTTTAGTTAGCACTCTTTGCGCTGCGCTTATTCCCTTCTCTACATTTGCTACCGAACAAGCAACCCTGCACATTGTTAATGAAACAAAAGTAAATTTATATACACCATCCATCGCAGAAGTAAAAGTAATGGAAATACCGTATGAAGTTTGCTCTCATTGGCCTCAACAGCAATCTTGTCCTTATGACATTAACGTTACAATACCTGTTAATGAAAATGTCAGTGTTGATTTGGATAAATGGTTATTTGAAGATGGTACATTGAGCATAGATCAAAGCTGTAAAAACTTAACTATTACAGCCAAAACAGGTGAAACCAAGACGATGTATCTGCATGGCTTACCTAGTAATGCATTAACTGATACTTCGAGTATTGTTTGCAACGTTATTTAATAGATAAAACAGCTGCCATCTAGGGCTGGGTAAGTCTAGATGGCATGTAACAATATGGTAATGACCATTTATCGGCATGAGTAATGAAATTATTATGCCGATAAATTGCCATAACGATCCTGATCGATTATAATAATGTTATACAAAACACTGATCGATGAGGTATCTTATGGAAATTGTTACCATTTCTCCCAAATACCAAGTGGTGATCCCTAAAGAAATTCGCGAAGCGCTTCATTTAATGCCCGGCGAGAAATTGCAGATTTTTCGCTATCAAAATCGGCTCGAATTGGTGCCCGTTAAAGATATAAAAAAAATGCGTGGGTTTCTGAAAGGCATTGATACGAACATAGAACGTGACAAAGATAGACTATGAAAAAAAACGTGGTGGATTCCTCTGGTTGGCTTGAATATTTCGCAGACGCAAAAAATGCTGATTTTTTTGCACCTGCTATCGAAAACCCCGCGGATTTAATCGTACCAAGCGTATCCATTCTTGAAGTTTTTAAGCACGTTTTACGTCAACGCTCGGAAAAAGAAGCCTTTGAAAGTATTGAATGTATGCTGCAAGGCACCGTGGTAGATTTAACGATTGAGATATCGCTGAGTGCTGCAAAATTAGGCGCCTTACACAAACTACCTCTTGCTGATAGTATTATCTTCGCCACAGGACTCGCTTATGAAGCAATCATCTGGTCTCAAGATGACGATTTCAATGGTCTTCCGCAGGTGAAATATATTAGAAAAAAGTAAAAGGTGCTACTGTTAAAGTAAAAAATTCCGCTGATGCTGATATCCAATTAGCAAACGAACTGGAAAGGTTATACTATGAAGCTTACCCAGAAAAGAAAACAGATAAAGATCCTCTACCACAGCGAATCAAAACTAAAGCTTCAAAAGGCCAGCTCACAGAAGCAGATAGAGCTGCCATGAATAAAATAATTGACATACTAAAGACAACTCAAGAGTCAAGCTTGAATATAAGTGACATAACTATTAAGCCTGGCAAGCGATTTTAACCATACCGATAGAAGGTCAAGATACGGAGGAGAACTTTCATGAAGAAACTCATTTTCGCCTTTTTGTTCCTTGCCACTAATAGCTTTGCCCTCGAATTACATACGTATGATCAAATCAATGCGGCTGTTAGCACAGGAAAATCAATTCATATTCTCATTCATTATTCGCAATGCACAGCACCCAGCGCAAAGCCAGAACAATCAGGCAGTAGTAGTGTATTTACACCAAATGAAATGTCAATCAATAATGATAACGGTTACATCGCTGCTTCGTTGATGCATTTCACTCTGAATAATCCAGACTTTCTGGGCAAGCCGATTTATGAGTTTTCTCGCTATACCCTCCTTAACAACAATAGCGTGTCTTTATCTTCTCAAGTTCTTGATGCTGTGACTTATTCACCATTAACGAATAAAGTGACTTACAATTGTCAGCTGAATACGGGTGCAAAGGTTTATATTTAAAAAATTCTTCTTAACGAAGCTGAAAAGGGAACACAGTGCATAATCTGTGAATATTGGCAGAATAATAATCATTCGTAAACCACCAGTTGCATTTATTGATTTTTAGCGATATAAAGAAAGAGTGGTCAGATTTAAGATTATTAAACAAAAATTAAACAACAACATACAATCTGTCGAGGATAAATTTATGCAACGTACGAAAAGCATGGTTACGGAATATGAACGAAAAAACAGCCTATCCAATCCATCTACACCACCCCGCACTATAGAAGACATTCGCAACCAACTGATTAAAATTTATCAAAAAAAGGGCGTGAATATAGCAAATGCTCTCAAAATTAAACAAGATGGCTCAGAGCAATATTTTGTTTCACATCTTTATGTGACAGCAGAAAATGCTTCTTTAGGTTTACAATCGCTTTATGACTTATTAGAACAGAAGCAAGTGCAATGTGAACCTGTTTATATAAACTCAAATTTCAATTCGTCGGTCCTCAGAGGAATTGTGATTACTTCATCTATTGATAAAACATTCGAAGCTCTAAATGAAAAACTACAACCATCTAAAAATTTTGTTGCTGCAAAAAATGTCATGCAAAATCTTTTCATGAACCAAAATAAGCAACAAACTCCATCATTCTCAGAAGAATGTTTGTTAGCCATTGATAACTGCAAAAAAATGCGTAAGCATGACACAGTTATTTTAAATGAATTAAACAATGCTATTAAAACCTCTTCGGGAAAAATCGCTGCTTATCAATATATGAGTTTAGCGCCAATATATCCTGAAAAATTAGAACATTATTTACGTATGGCTTATGTTCATGATAAGGATGCTACGATTGAGTTCATCAAGGCTTGTGAAGAAAATAAGGTGCTTGATAAAAGTTTAATGGATCAAATGAAAGAGTTTATCCAGCAAAGACAAGAATCAACCCCAAAACCATAAAGTAACTTTCTTTCTAGCAAGCTGGGGTAAAGCTAACCCCAGCTCTGCCATTTCCTCATACCCAATACGCCGTCTTCACCATCACCTTCGACACCAACGCCATCCCCCACTTCACCCCCCCCGGCAATCCTCTCGCCCCCGATGCCATCGCTACATCCCGATGATCCGCCTCATCTTGCTCCATCTGCACCAAGATCCGATAGCTACGCTGATCCTGCTCTGGCAATAACTGCAAATGCCCTTGCAAATGCTGCACCACTTGCCGCTCCGTCTCCGCCACAAACCCTAAACTCCATTCATCCCCAATCATCCCCGCCGCCATCCCAATACAAAACGACCCCGCATACCAAAGCGGATTCAAATAACTCGTATGACTCCCCAACTCATCCAACCTCAACTTACACCAAGCCAAATGATCCCCCTCCTCAATCGCCGCCTGCTGCATCTTCGCCTGCACCTCGCGGCTGCGCGAAATCACCCCCTGGCCATGATAAAGCGCCTGGGCACAGATCTCGCCGGCATGATTAATCCGCATCAGCGCCGCCGAGTGCTTACGCTGCTCATCACTTAGCAAAGACTCTTCCACTGCCGCTGCTGGATAAGGCGCGCGGGTGGTTTTAGCGTTATCAGTTAAAGCGCGTACAGCTTGGTCC
>SCTP01000031.1 GCA_004322325.1 Gammaproteobacteria bacterium
CAAATGCCAAAGAAGATTTGCCTGAACCCGATAACCCTGTAATCACGACAAGCTTATCGCGGGGTAAATCGACATTGAGGTTTTTTAAATTATGGGTACGTGCGCCACGGATGCGTATTTGTTTCATAGCCGGTAATTATATAGGGTATAATTCGGCGCAACAACTTATTAAGCAACGAGAGCATAAAAATATGTCTGTAGGAAAAATGACAACAGCCGAGCGACAAGCCGTGCTGAGCTTGTCTTCTATCATGGGGTTACGGATGATCGGGCTTTTTATGGTATTGCCTGTTTTTACTTTGTATGCCCAACAATTAACCGGCGCCACTCCCGCCCTCATCGGCTTAGCCATGGGAATTTATGGCTTATCGCAAGCGCTATTTCAAATTCCCTTTGGCACTTTATCTGATCGTGTTGGTCGTAAGCCCATCATCATGATGGGCCTGCTCATTTTTGCTGGCGGCAGCTTGTTGGCAGGGTTAGCGCACTCCATCACGTGGATGATTATTGGGCGGGCATTGCAAGGAGTAGGCGCTGTCGGCAGCACCATTCTCGCGTTAATGGCTGATTTGACGCGGGAAGAAACGCGGACTAAATCCATGGCGATTGCAGGAATGACGATTGGTTTTTCCTTCTCGGTAGCGATGTTACTTGGGCCTATTTTGACCAAGTGGATGCCCGTGAATGGGTTATTTTTTCTCGCAGCGGCATTTGGTTTGTTAGCGATTTTTTTGCTTTATGCCTATGTGCCCACCCCGTTATCGGTTCGATGGCATCGTGATACGGAGCCAGAGCTAAACGCGTTCTTTAAGCTGCTGATTGCACCGGATTTGGTAAAGTTAAATACAGGCATTTTTATACTGCATGCTATTTTCACCGCGAGTTTTGTGGTCATCCCCATCAGCTTGCACCATTTTGCTGACATGCCGGCGAATCGCCAATGGGTCATTTATCTTCCTACTTTAATAGCCGCTTTTTTTATCGCCATTTTTTGCATTGGCATGGCAGAACGAAGGCAGCAACTTAAACCTTATTTCTTAGGCGGCATTGCTGCCCTCGCGATAGCAGAGTACTTGCTATGGCTTGCTCCGGCAAATTTGATACTGACGATCAGCGGATTGAGCTTATTTTTTGCTGGTTTTTCCTTACTAGAAGCCTTTCTACCGTCGCTCATTTCCCGCACGGCTCCTGCGGCGCGCAAAGGAACTGCTTTAGGGATCTATTCATGCGCGCAATTTTTAGGTATCTTTATAGGCGGCGTTCTTGGCGGATGGTTATACGGCAAGTTTAGTTTTTCGGGTGTATACAGCTTCTGCATTCTACTCGCTCTCTTCTGGCTGGTTCTCACTTATCGCATGCAACCCCCACGTTACCTCACCACTCAACTATTACGATTACCGCCTTCACCGCAGCAATGGGAAAACATTACTGCCAAATTACGGCTAATCCCCGGTATAGTGGAAATGACGTTGATTGCGGAAGATAAGATGATGTACCTCAAGATGGAGCGGGCGACTATACTCTATCCGGATTTCATTCGTCTGAAAGAGCAATTACAATCAGAATCTTGTTTAGGAGACTAATTTATGGCACGAGGTGTTAATAAGGTGATCTTGATCGGCAATTTAGGACGTGATCCTGAAGTGCGCTACACTCCAAACGGTTTAGCCGTCGCGAATCTCGCGTTGGCAACGAGTGAAGCGTGGAAAGATAAGCAATCAGGTGAAATGGTGGAGCGAACGGAATGGCATCGCATTGTGATGTATCAGCGCTTAGCAGAAATTGCAGGTGAATATTTACGCAAAGGTGCTAAGGTGTACGTCGAAGGACGTTTGCAAACACGTAAATGGCAGGATAAGAATACAGGGCAAGATCGGTATTCCACTGAAATTGTGGCTGAGAATATGCAGATGTTAGACAGCAAAGGCGGCAGTGCAGGTGATGCGCCGACTACATTTGATAAACCAGCAGCGGCTAATGCAGGAGCAATGACTGCACCACCCGTGATGGATAATTTTGATGATGATATTCCGTTTTAAGTTGATGTAAATAAAATAAAACGCGGGTAGGTTGATTCTTGCTCGCGTTTTTTAAACAAAAGCCATTCGCTCAACTGCCTTCCGGATTGATTCCGCAATATCCGCTTCTCGCTTATCTTGCTTTTCTTCATAAGCAAACATCGTACAAGACGCCTTACCATACAGAGATACTTGCTGTGACTTTTCAACGTGCAGCTGCGGCTTAGGATAGAGACGAGTGCAGATAAAAGTATACTGACCTGTCAACATGGTATGCATTTTTCCCAATAAATTATCCAACGTAAAAATATGTCCTAGATTCACACCAAGATCAGTCATCTCATGCCCATGAACAAAACAGAGGTAGTAATCGTTATGACGATGCGGACGAAAAAGAGAATTTTCATCACTTTTCCGATTTTCAGTTAATCTTAAAAAAGACGCTACCTGAGACAACGTATGCACTTCTTTATTTTTGACTAGCATCCTAAGTTTTTCATTGATGGCATCAATGGTATTGGCTAAATCAAGAATCGTTTCATCTTTGTAAGTTAGTTTCAACTTGTGCGCCAAGTCTTGTATCGTTTCTAACCCAATGATGGCATGACTATAAATAGTGATTGTTTTTCCATCTTCACTGAATGTATAACTTAACGCTTGCAGCGAAGGCTTGTAACAATTTTCGATGATGGAATCCACCATCGCCTTTTGCA
>SCTP01000244.1 GCA_004322325.1 Gammaproteobacteria bacterium
GGTAATCGCATCATTGTATTAGCGGAAGGTCGGCTGGTGAATTTAGGTTGTGCTACAGGTCATCCTAGTTTTGTGATGTCGACTTCGTTTACGAATCAAGTGTTAGCGCAATTGGAACTTTTCCAACATAGTGAAAAATATCCATTGGGTGTGCATGTGTTACCGAAGAAATTAGATGAAATGGTGGCGCGGTTACATTTAGAAAAATTAGGTGCCAAGCTGACGCAATTAACAGCGGAGCAAGCGAAATATCTCAACATTTCTATCGAGGGACCGTTTAAGCCGGATCATTATCGGTATTGATCCCTATTATTGCGCGGCTTCGAAGCGGCCGCGCAATAAACTTAAAATAAGGAGGTTGATCATGTGTCGAAAATGTGTCATCACTTTTTTTCTTCTTTTATTTTGTTCCCTTGTTTTCGCAGAAATGTGCCCGAGTGTGCAAGACATTCAAAAAAATCGTCTACATGGTTGGAAAATATATGACAGTGACGATAACACACCTTTACCTCCCAAACGTGTTGCGCAATTTATCAAAGGTGCAAAGCAATTTACGTTAGCAGAATGGCCAGATGCGCGTCGTCATGTGGGCACGGTGCATTGCTATTATCGTGATGATAATGGCTCGCAATTGGAGGCGTATTTGGCAAAAGATAATTTTATTCCGACGAATGTGAATCATTACTGGTACTCGGTGAGTGGCTCCATGAATTGCGCGGCGGGAGCGGAGCGGTGTTTATTTCAGCCAAATATGATGCAGGGGAAGCAGTTGGCGAAGAAGTGAGGATTTTTATTCTTAAAGAGGTGATCTTGTGTATTGTTGCCCGTTAAGCTACACTTAACACATGATAAAAAGTTGGAAACATAAAGGCCTGAAGCAATTTTTTGAAACTGGCAATAGGTCAGGAATTGTAGTTTCTCATGAAAAAAGGTTAAAAATCATCTTACAAAGACTGAATGCTGCTATCAAGCCAGAAGATATGAATACACCTGGTATGCAATTCCACAAACTAAGAGGAAATTTCAATGAGTTTTATTCGGTATCAGTAAACGGAAATTGGCGAGTTATTTTTAAATTTAATGAACAGGATGCTGAAGACGTTAATTATATTGATTATCATTGAAAAAGAGGAAATGAATATGACGATGATGTATAAGCCTCTTCATCCCGGAGAGATTGTAAAAGATGCTTTAATCGATGGAGCTGGGCTTACTGTTACTCAAGCTGCTCGCAAGCTTGGTATTTCGCGTACAGCTTTGTCCAGATTATTAAATGGCCATGCAGGCATCAGTCCTGAAATGGCGTTGCGATTGTCCAAATTGCTTAGCACTAGTATTGAGATGTGGATTAATATCCAAGCAAATTATGATACGTGGCAGATTAGCCAGTTTTCACATAAAATTAAAGTTAAGCCATTAAAGGCAGCTTGAAAAATAATTACGAATGTTATTCCATATTGCACAAGCGCGCCCCTTCAGATAAACTAGTTAGACTAGTTTATTAATGGGGGTTCCCATGCGCGAAATTGGGGCGTTTGCTGCAAAAACGCATTTGTCACACTTGCTTGATCAGGTGAGACATGGTGAAACATTCGCCATTACCAAACATGGCCAAGTCATTGCTTTTCTTGTGCCAGCTGAAGCAAAACCTAAATTAGATTTTGATGAGGCGATTGCAGGAATAATGGCACTGCGTAAAAAGATTACAAAGCGTGGAGCGAAATTGACACTAAAAGATATCCAAAAATTCAAAGAAACAGGACGCAAATGAGAAAAACGCCTTTATTTGTGTTGGATTGCTCAGTCACGATGGCTTGGATTTTACTCGAAGATAGTATGACTGAAAAAGCTAATACTATTTTATCCCTATTTAAAGAAGAGGCTCAGGCCAAAGTACCTTCCATTTGGGCATTTGAGGTGGCAAATGTTTTATGTCATGCAGAAAAAGTAAAAAAAATATCTGCTTTAGAGTCAGCAGAATTTAAAGAATTTTTGGCAGCGCTTCCTATTCATACTGAAAATACAACACCATTGCGAGCAATGGGTAGTATTTACACGCTTGCCAAATCAGAACAATTAACTATCTATGATGCTGCTTATTTAGAATTAGCCAGTAGAGAAAGTTTGCCGTTAGCAACTTTTGATAAAGCCTTACGCAAGGCTGCTGAGCGGATGGATATTGTATTGTTGTAATAAGAGGTTATCATGAGCATTAGCCGCATTAATCATTCTTATCATTCTTTATTTGAGACGCCTTCCCTGTCAACCATTAATGTGTCTTATACATTAGGTGGTGAAATTGTTAAAGTTAATCCGCAAGACTTCGCTCGTGAGCGTGGGATGCAGGCGTGGACAGAAACGGTTTTAATAGATCAACCTTTGAAACAGCCGCTTACTGAAAACGCATTTCCTGGCCAGACTATTGGCGAAAAAAAATTACAGACTATCCTTTTAGAAACGCAAGCAAATGCCGAGAAACTTGTTATTTCCTATATGAATGAAAAAATTGGATGGGGGGTTTTTACTCAAGAAGCAATTTCTAAGAATGCGTATGTATCCATTGATGCTGGTCTGACTTTGTCGATGGGATATTTCGAGAATATTCCACATCAACAAGCAGAGTATCATTTTTCTATCGAAGAATTAGATAAGCAACCTGTTGGCGTGATCGATTCTAAAGATTATGGTAATGTTAGTCGTTTTTATCAACATTATCCAATGGACACCAACATTAAATTGCCAGGCATGATTGATTTTGATGACTATGAATTTAATTCTGCAGAAATTAAATATAGCGTTAGCACTGCCAATTTAATAGCAGTACCTTTTAACTATAAAGAATCACGTGTTATTGCATTTCGAACCATGCGTGATATCAAGAAAAATGAATGGTTAGGGTTTGATTATGGGGATTATTGGACAAATCATAAAATCCACCCTTATTTAATTGATAAAAATGGAATACTTATTGGGCCAGAAAAATATCACATTAAAAAATGGATGGTAAGTCTCATTGTTGATGGGGTAGATATTAAATTACCTATGACAAGGGGGGATGTTGAAAATGCTTGCTCTTTTGGACAAGAATTCGCGGTTGAAGGTCAGGGAAGTGTACGCAATATGAAAATCTATGCTGATAATTTTAAACAAGCATTTGCGAATACACCGACGACTTCTCCTTATATTTTTGTACATAAACCCAATGAAATATTCTTGAAATCAAATAAGTTGGTTTACAAGCAAGGTTTTTTTGGCGGCCATTCGCAGAAGATATGTGATGAGTTGACGCGTATTACTAGCAGGTTTGGTAATAATATTAACTGGCGTTATCATCAAGCTAAAGATACTGCTTACCTGCAACATGAAGATGCAATGGTGATTAAGGAAATAAAGGAGTATTTGGCGTTGCATCGCTGTATGCTAAGAGTCGGTCGTCATAAAGATACTCAGCAACCATTATTATATGTGGAGCATCCCAAGTTGGCTGATTTAAAACAAATAAACCCGTATCGAGTCGAGTTCAAAATCTAACTATTGGCTCTTTTTCCATTTCATGCTACATTCCTCACCGCGATGTAACAGGTGACGGGAAGTTGGTGCAAAACCAACGCTGCCCCCGCAACGGTAATCATTTACTTATCACGATGTGCCACTGTGTGATCATCACATGGGAAGGTGTTGATAATCATGAGCGTTAAGTTCATGGCGATGAAAGCCCGGAGACCGGCCTGCTACAGCTATCTCATTTAACCATGTAGCGGAGGGCTTCACATGAAAATGCGCAAGGGATGTTATTGTTTATTTTTTCTTGCCTTACCGATTGTTAGTGTTGCAGTAGTCCAACAACAAGATAATATTGTGCCACCTGTTGTTGTCAAAGCTGTCAAAAAAATCCATTCATCTATCACCAGCGGTCCTGAAATGGTCATCACGCGTCAGCAAATTACCACGACAGGTGAAACGAGTTTATCGCAAGTGTTACAAAACTTGGGCGGCGTGCAGTTGCAGGATATGGCGGGCAATGGCAGTCAAGTATCGCTGAGTATGCGTGGTTTTGGAACGAATGCTACGAGTAATACGTTGATGCTGATCAACGGTGTGCCGATTACTAATCCTGATATGGCGTCGCCGGATTTGAATTCTATTCCTTTGTATGACATTCAATACATCGAGATTGTCGCTGGGAGTGAGAGTGTATTGTATGGTGATCAGGCAGTGGGAGGTGTTGTGAATATCGTTACGCGTGAACAGGCAACAGAAAAAGCAGCCATGTCGTGTTCAGCGGGTAGCTATCATCAATACAATTGTTATCTGACTTTTAATCATCATTACGATAGGCTCAACAATACCATCACGTTTGGTGATGATCGCAGCGATAATTATCGTGAACATAATCATTACGATCAGCAAATCGTATCGGGACGGTTAGATTTTCCTTATCAAGAAAATAAATTAAGTTTCGATTACAAAGTGGCGAATGAATTCATGCAATATCCGGGCGCGTTAACCGCAGCGCAAGTGCGGCAAGATCGTCAGCAAGCGAGTAATGCGACGGATTATTTTCGTGATTGGAGTGGATTTTTCCACGTTAGATCGCAGCAAGCGCTGAGTGAAAATTGGCAATTGGCAACGGATCTTGCACGACGTGAAATGCACGGGCATGGGGTGTTATTTTCTCAATTCAATCAATCGCGTGATACGAATTATCTCAGGCCAGAATTAAAGGGATTGATTGGGCATGCCATCGTGAGAGGTGGATTGGACGTGGAGGCGGATGATTATCATTTAGGTAGTCAAATGGGCTTGACGGAAAATGATCAACAAAAATATGGCTTATTTGGCTTGACGACGATCCCGCTACAACCACGATGGGCTATTTCATTAGGCGCACGCGGTGCAGAGCAAACGAGTCGGTTGGAATCGTCACCGGATGATAATACGATTAATCGCGCTTTTGCTACCACCATTGGCACAACGTATCAATTTATGCACGATACGGATATGTATTTACGCCGTGCTGAAAGTTTCCGTTTTCCAAAAGCCGATGAAAATGCTGATACACCAACAGGCGTGACGGGGTTAAGAACACAGCGCGGGGTGGCTTATGAGACAGGCATTCATCTGAATCGAGAAAATTATTCTGCTACACTCGGCGTTTATCAATTAAATTTACGCGATGAAATTGCATTTGATCCCACGCAAACAGAAGATCAACCGTTTGGTACGAATCGCAATCTTTCTCCCACCCTGCGACGTGGATTGACATTGTCAGGGAAAGATAAATTGACAGATAAATTAACGTTAGATGGGCAATATAATTATGTCGATGCGGAATTTCAGAATGGAGTGAATGAAGGAAATCGTATTCCACTGGTATCAGAAAATATTTTTCGTACGGGATTGGATTATCAATTCGCACTGCATTGGAGTCTTTATTCAGAAGCGGTTTACACTGGCAGTCAATATTCTGCTAATGATGATGCCAATGTGGCAGGAAAAATAGGCGGTTACGTGACGGTGAATGGAAACTTACGTTATGTGCGTAAGCAATGGGTGGCGTCTTTGCATGTGAATAATATTTTTAATAAGAATTATTACCTTTATACTGTTTACGAGCCTGACACCCAGAGTGTCTCTTTTTATCCCGCACCAGGAAGAGATATTACTTTGACGGTTAATTATGCTTTCTTATAGATATTTTTATTTTTCCATACTGGGGCATGGCTTGTTGCTGCTTTATATAGTGGCTCGATTTCTTCTGCTCACCCAGGTACCAGAACAATCGGCGGTGCAAGCTTATACTTATAATATTAGTATGCCAACCGCCAGCCCCGCCTCGTCATTGCGAGGAGCGAAGCGACGTGGCAATCCCCATCGATTGTCTTCCAGGTTTCTCGGAACGACAGTAAGGTCAGCAAAAGTACATAATCAACTCCTTATCCTCCTTCACACAGCCATCGCTGCCAAGCAGAATTACCCAGAAAGTGCTTTAGAATTACAGCAATCCGGCACAGTAAGAATCCAATTTTTACTCTACCCCGACGGCCACATCGAAAACCTCACTCTCCTCCACCCCAGCGGCATCGCATCCCTCGACCAAGCAGCATTAAATGCTGTACAAGCGATCACTCCCGCGAAAGAAGCAGGACGCTATTTGCAGAATGCAGAGTATTTTTCAGTGGATGTGGTGTTTGAACTATAAAAATAGAGTATATTTTTATGAATAGTACGTCACATACAGGACACTCAGCATGCTCCCTTTTAAAGACCATCCGCAATTTCCTATCTTAGTGGATATCTTAAGCCGTAAAGATGTTCACCATGCCTGCTTGCATGTTACTTTCTCATCCAAATGGCATGCTTATTTTATGAAAGCGTTTTCGCATTATCTTGCTAATGAAGCGATCCCTTCTTCTTTACGCGGTGTGGAATTGGTTTATGTTAATGCGGAAAACCTCGCTTCTGAACAAGTACGCATTCAGCAGGCTACCTCGCAAACTCGCATACTTTTCTTTACCCAACAACATTCTCTCCCACACGATCTCGAAAAATATTTCCAATGTGTTGCCATTAGTGCGCCGACAGAATTAGATAAACTAGCCATTTTAAAACAGCAAAGTGCTGACTTAGAGCATTTCCACCATGTCATGATTCCAGAAGATATTTTATCCCAAGCGTATTCATTGGCAGAGCGTTATCTCAGTACCGCTGACACATTAGAAAAAGCACTGCTATTGCTCGATAGCGCTGCCGCGCGAGCGAACGGTTATGAGGAGCGTGTCTTAACCTTACCGGCGTTGATGAAGGTGCTAGCTACTTGGACGCAAATACCGGTTTCTCATTTGCAGCTCAATAAATTTCAATTACAAGAATTTGTTCAAGCCATGCAGCAGCGTGTATTTGGACAAGACGCGGCGATCACAGCGATGGCACATGCTTTGCAGCAAGCAGAAGCCAATTTACAGCAGCGCTCCGGGCCTTTTTGTGGCCTTTGGTTGGTGGGTGATGAACATACAGGAAAACGTACCGCTGCATTGGCGCTGACGGACCAGCTTTTTAAGCAATTAAATGTGCTGCATGTCGTAGAGTTATCATCACCGATGGTGTCGTCTATCTTGGAGATAAAATCACAGCGTTTTAAGCTCAAAGAAATTATTCAGCAAATGCCTTACGCTATTTTCTTAG
>SCTP01000245.1 GCA_004322325.1 Gammaproteobacteria bacterium
TTTTGGGTCTTGAGCAGCAAATACTTTCCGCAAAAGATCGGTTATCTATTATTGTGATTAAGAAAGGCTGGGATTTGGTGGCAGTTTTAGTAGATGAAATTATGGGTGAGCGAGAAATTGTGATTAAACCTTTACAAGCACCTTTAACGAATATAGCGATGGTGGCAGGAGGGACTTTATCAGGAAGTAATCAAGTGATTACTGTTATTAATGCCAATAATTTAGTGAATGTTGCTTTGCATCATACAAAACTTCCTCGTACGACGTTCCAAGAAGATTCGAACGAGGTAGTGTCTAGACCTCATATTCTGGTAGTAGATGATTCCATTACGACACGTTCAATGGAAAAGAATATTCTTGAAAGTAAGCATTATGAGGTGACGGTTGCTGTAAATGGCAAGGAAGCGTGGGATCTTCTACAAAAACAGAATTTTTCTCTCATTATTACCGATGTCAATATGCCCATCATGGATGGCTTTACTCTCACGGAACAAATAAAAAATAGTGAAAAATTACGTGAATTGCCGGTGATTATTGTAACTTCATTAGGTAGTGATGCTGAAAAAAAACGGGGTATGGAGGTGGGTGCGGATGCTTATATTGTTAAAAGCGAATTTGAATCAGGAATATTACTAGAACTAGTAGAGCAACTGGTATGAGTAACATGATTAATATTCTTATTGCTGATGATTCTGCGACAGAGACATTGATATTAAGAAAAATATTTGAGTCTGAATCAGATATGAAAGTAATTGGCTATGCAAAAAATGGCAAAGAAGCCGTTGATCTTGTTGCACGGTTAAAACCAACGATTGTCACCATGGATATTCAGATGCCGGTGATGGATGGTATCGAGGCTATTCGTCAAATTATGTCGCAGCATCCTACGCCTATTGTCGTCATCAGTTCAAAATTAAATGATGAGGCAATGACAGTGTCTTTTAATGCATTAGATGCAGGTGCCTTGAGTGTGCTTGATAAGCCTGTTGATATCACTTCGCCTGCGTTTGATAAGATACGCCAGCGAATTGTTAACTCGGTTCGGAGTATGTCAGAGATCAAGGTGGTAAAAAGGCGATTTCATCCAAAGAGTAAACATAAAAAATTAATTGTATCTAAGCCGCTTCTTCCTGCGGCTCATGATTTTGAAATCATAGCCATCGGTACTTCTGTGGGTGGTCCACAAGCGCTTAAACAAATTTTATCTGAATTACCTGCTGATTTTCCGGTTCCGATTGTCGTGGTTCAACATATGACGCCAGGCTTTATTAGTGGCTTTGTAAAATGGCTTAACGATAATACATCACTGGTGGTAAAAGAAGCTCAAAATCAAGAATTATTACAAGCGGGCAACGTGTATTTTGCGCCAGATGGTTGTCATCTTCAGATAGAGCGTGGAAAAGAGGCGCCGAGAGCGAAGCTCATCAAAGGATTACCCGTTTCGGGCTTTTATCCCTCTGCGACGGTTTTATTACAGTCGGTTGCAGAGAGTTATGGCAAAAATGCGATTGGCCTCTTATTAACAGGCATGGGTTATGATGGAGCACATGGTTTATTGGAGCTAAAAGGCGCACAAGGTCATACCTTAATTCAAGATCCTGATAGTGCGGTTGTTTTTGGTATGGCGGCGGTAGCGCAATCGTTAAATGCGGTCGATAAGGTGGTAGATTTAGGCAAAATTGCCGGTTATTTGATAGCCGCCACCAAAAAGTGATAAGGAGATATATTTCATATAGGAAATTTGATACTATCAATTTTATGCACGGATGCAAAAGGAAAGTTGAGAAATGTTTTATTCTATCTGTCGATACATTATCCCTCGTATTGTTGGTGCATTGTTCCTTTTTCTATTGGTTGCCGAAAAGCTTTTTGCCGGCCCTCCTTTTTTAACAGACGATCCTGTACCTGAGGATTACCATCATTTGGATATGTATCTTTTTTCTACAACGGATCAAGGGAAGGATGGGACAGAGATTCAGGCGCCTGCGATTGAATTTGATTATGGTCTTATCCCTAACGTAGCGGTGAATATTACCGTTCCCTATGTAGCTAATTTACCTAAGAGTTCCGATGAACTGTCCGGTCATGGCATTGGGGATACCCAACTTTCAATGGTATATCGGTTTCTTCAAGAAAATGAACATCGCCCGCAAGTTTCTTTTAGTCCTTCTTACTATATTCCAACTGGGTATGCAAAAAGAGGATTAGGAAATGGGAAGCCGTGGGTGTCTTTACCTTTCTGGGCTCAAAAATCATGGGGAAGCTGGACGACGTATGGAGGAGGAGGGTATGCGCTAAATTCTGCCCCAGAGATGAGAAATTATTTCTTTGGTGGCTGGGTATTAGAAAAAGAGCTCAATGACTATTGGACACTTGGTGGTGAAATTTTTAGCCAAGGAGCGGTTTCAAACACAGAATCTTCTAGTACCATTGTAAATCTTGGTGGTAACTATAATGTTACGAAAACATTATCCATTCTTTTTAGTGCGGGTGGGAATATTTTAGGATCAAAAAATATTATGACTTATTTGGGTATTGACTGGGCAATCGTTTAAAGTAAGGAATAAATTATGCCGACTACATCATCGTTAGGTATACGT
>SCTP01000246.1 GCA_004322325.1 Gammaproteobacteria bacterium
CTAGACTAAAATGAGGATTAGACTTATTCATACGCGATAATAATTTTTTCGCCTGAGTAAAGCGTTTTAGAAGGCTATTGGGGTTTAGTTTTAAACTCTTTAACTTAGAATAAAACCCCTTACTCCCACTATCATTCTTCTCATGCTGCCGATAATACAACGTCGCCTGCTCAATAAACCCCAACTTACCTTCCGACGCCGCACACAACGCACACCACCAATCATGCATCAGCGCCTTCTCTGGCACCGGCGTCGCCAGTGCTAACAATGCCCTATTCATCGCCGCCGCACACCCGGTGACATAGTTATAAATCAACAGCGTTTGCAATGACGATACAAGATTAGCCGATAATTTCTCAAACTTAAGATAAGAAGGATGAATCGTCGATAAATTAGCATCGACCACGCACAGATCAGAAAACACTAATAAAGGAATATTCTCCCCATGTATCTCCTCCAATTCCTTCAAAGCCTTTACCTGCAAACTTAATTTCTCTTCCCGCCACACATCATCTTGATCGGCAAAGCAAATAAACGGCTCCTTTTCCAGCAACGCTTTCTCCATCAACACCGAAAAACTCTGCGCCGGCTTCAGATTCCCCAAGTCATCCGCCATCAACCGAATCCGCGCATCCCTTTCCACATAACGCTTGATAATATCCACCGTCCCATCTGTTGACCCATCATCCCGAATCAACAACCTCCACTGCGTATGCGTCTGCGCGATAATACTATCCAGCTGAGCAGCTAAATACTGCTCACCTTGATACGTGCTCATTAATATTAAGATGGTATCCAAAATGTTTTATTCACTCCCCAATTTTTTTTTATTTTTAAAGGAACCCAATGCTCATGCCGCCCGACCTGATAACCAACATATTTTACTAATGTTGATAGCCACGCAAGTGGTATCCACTGTATTTTTTTCTGTTTTATCAGAAACTGTATTTCTGAACGCACAAACCGCATGCCTTCAGCATTAGCAGCACTAAATTCATTTATCAACCAGTTCTCCCGTCGATGAAATACCCCAATGGAAAAATACCGATGAAATTCCTGCGCTAAACTCAAATTATGCGAATGATAAATCATCGCATCCGCTGCATAATAAATCCCATACCCTTGCTGTAGCATCTTTGCTGCAACGTAAGCATCTTCCGCAGTAATTAACTTTGCTGGAAACCCGCCAATCGCTTGCAATGCTGATTTTCGATAAGCCGCTAAATTATTAGAATTAAAAAAAGTCTTGATGCCATACTGCGCCTTATCCGCATAATAACGTAGCTCGCTCGTTTCTCGATAATTGAATAAACGCCCATGAATGCTAAGAGGATTTGCATCATGCTTCGGTAGCTGCCTGCCATAAGCACAACCGATTTTCTTATCTGACAGCAAACCACGGATTAAATTCTCAAAGGTGGTGGGATGAGCAAGCATCACATCTTGGGTCATGTAAATATAAATATCAGCATCGACTAACTCTAAAGCTAATTGACGCGTCCCACCATGATCAAATTTCTCACGTGGAATAGTATGAACCGTCACAGGATAACGAGAAAGCAATGTTGCTGTCTTATCCGTCGAGCTAGAATCAATCACCAAAATGTGCTGCGGCTGCCATGTTTGCTTCATGACACCGTCTAAGAGCACGCAAATATCTTGCTCAGCGTTTAAGGTAGGAATAATCAAAGCAACATTGGGTTTTCCCATAGATTATCGATGTCCTTTTTCATGCAAATACTTGTCCAACGCTGCCTGCCAGGTAGGAATCGGCCCAATCAGGCTAGCAAGTTTACTGTTATCCAGGGCGCTATAAGAAGGTCGCATGGTAATA
>SCTP01000032.1 GCA_004322325.1 Gammaproteobacteria bacterium
CATTAAACAACAAGCCTTATGCCCATTTAAAGCCTTTGCTGAATGGCGACTACACGCGCATGAATTGGAAAAAACCTCTCCAGGATTACGGACAAAAGATCGTGGTAACATTGTTCATAAAACACTTGAACTATTATGGGCGCAACTTCGTGATCATGCCTCTTTAGTTGCTATGGGATGGACTGAATTAGATACCCTCATTTACCAAAGCATAGAAGAAGCATTTAACTTACCATCTAACTCCCGTAGCACCTATAAACAATATATTACCCTTGAAAAACAGCGTATTCATAAATTAATTTCCCAATGGCTGCAAATTGAAAAAGAGCGTACACCGTTTAAAGTAATCACTCATGAAAAAGCGGCACAGATTACACTTAATCAATTAAGTCTTTCTATCCGCATTGATCGAATCGATGAATTACCAGATGGAAAAAAATTAATTATTGATTATAAGACAGGTAAAAATAATGAAATCAGCAGTTGGTTAGGAGAGCGTCCTGAAGAACCACAATTGCCATTGTATTCTTTACTCGATCCTCACAATACCGTAGGAATCACTTTTGCTCAAATTGCGCCAGGAGAACACGGTTTTAAAGGTATTAGCCGCTATTCGTTAGACATTGCAGGAATCAAGTTAGTGTCTGAAATTAAAAAAATAACGGCGTTATCCTGGGAAGAGCAACTAACACAATGGAAGACTATTTTAACACAATTAAGCAATGATTTTTGTCAAGGCATCGCAAAAGTAGACCCTAAAGACATGGTAAAAACGTGTCTCTGGTGTACCTTGAAACCTCTTTGCAGAATTAACGAAGAAATCATGTATGACGCAGACAACTCATTTAATTGAACAAGACAAGAAACATCGACAGCTCGCTTTAGACCCTCGCCAATCTTTTATTGTTCAAGCACCAGCCGGCTCAGGTAAAACGGAGTTATTAATTCAGCGCTTTTTAACATTATTAACTCAAGTAAAAATTCCTGAAGAAATTTTAGCAATTACCTTTACCAAAAAAGCAGCCAATGAAATGCGTTCACGTATTATTAAAGCTTTAAAACAAGCTGAGCATGAGGCAGAACCAGAATCAGCCCATGCCAAACAAACGTGGAAATTGGCAAGACAAGTGCTGCAACGAGATCAACAGCAGCGTTGGCATTTGATTAATAATCCTAATCAGTTACGTATTCAAACCATTGATTCACTCTGTGCTTACCTCACCCGGCAATTACCTCTCCTTTCACATTTTGGCTCCCAACCAGATATCGCGGATCATCCGGTTTTTCTTTATCGTGAAGCCGTGCAAGAAGTGTTAATGCATGTGGAAGAGAATCTAGAATGGTCGCCAGCGATTTCACAATTATTGTTACATTTGGATAATGATTTAAACAAATTACATGATTTATTGGTCAGCCTCCTTGCAAAGCGCGATCAATGGGTTTCTTATATTCAGCTAGACACGAGTGATCATGAAATTAAAAAGCGGCTTGAGCATCATCTTGCTTTAGTGATTTCAACAAGTATCCAGACGCTGCGTGAAAAATTCCCTGCCGATCTGCCCCATCCCCAATCGGCAGATAAAGCTGAATGGCTGGCTTTTGCTGAATCACTATTAACGAAAAATTTTACTTGGCGCAAGCGTGTGCCTAATCAATCAACGTTAATGACTATGCTAAATAAATTAAGTGAGAGAGAAGACATCCGATTAGCCTTAACTGATTTGTTTTTTCTTCCTGAGCCATGCTACCAAGAGGCACAATGGCAAATATTAAAAGCATTACTGATGGTATTAAAAGTCGTTGCTGCGCAATTACGCGTGACCTTTCAGCAGCACGGTCAAATTGATTTTATCGAAAATGCTCAGGCCGCTTTATTAGCATTAGGCAATGATGAGAATCCTACTGATCTTGCTTTAGCATTAGACTATCAAATTAAACATATTTTAGTCGATGAATTTCAAGATACGGCTTTCACACAGTATCAATTACTTGAAAAATTAATTATGGGATGGGAAACGGGCGATGGTCGCACTTTGTTTGTGGTAGGCGACCCTATGCAATCGATTTATCGATTTCGTGAAGCTGAAGTAGGGTTATTTATTCGCATGTGCAAAAATGGCTTGGGCCATATTAAACTCACACCATTAACATTGGCAGTTAATTTTCGTTCAACAGCGAAAATTGTCGAATGGAATAACGCACATTTTCAGCATATTTTTCCTCCTTCTAATGATATCGCGAGCGGTGCTGTAGCATATAGTCCTAGTGTGTCGCCGCAGAGCAAGGCTGACGATCATTCAGCAATTGAAATAAAAGGTTTTTTTGATGAAGTAGGACAAGCACAGGCCAATCACATTGTGGCGCTCGTGCAAGAGACAAAGAAAAATCATCCAGATGAAAAAATTGCTATCTTAGTGAGATCGCGCTCTTATTTGGAATCTATTATTCCAGCCTTAAAAAAAGCGAACATTTCTTATCGAGCAGTTGATATTGATTCACTTGCGTCACGACAAAGTATTCAAGATTTATTATCGCTCACTTGCGCTTTATTGCATCCTGCTGATCGCATCGCATGGTTAGCCATTTTACGTGCACCTTGGTGTGGCTTAACATTGGCTGATTTATTAATCATCGCTGGTAAAGATCCTTATGCCACTATCTGGGAACAATTAAACCGGGATAGCATTCGTTCACAGCTTAGTGCAGATGGACAGCAACGAGTAAATAAAATTTTGCCGATATTAAGAAACAAAATAGCAGAACGTGAGCGTGAGAATTTACGAGCATGGGTAGAGAATACATGGTTGCTGTTAGGCGGGCCTGCATGTTTATCTCATGAGGATGATATGAATGATGCGAAAGCTTACTTTGAGTTGTTAGAAGAATTTAGTCAGCGCCATCCTATTATTAACTTAGACAAGTTAAAAGAAAAAATGGAACAGTTATATGCGTCTGCACAACAAGATGAAACCACGCTGCAAATTATGACGATCCATACTGCGAAAGGCCTTGAATTTGATACCGTCATTTTGCCACACTTAGGTCGCAAGATTCCGAGTGATGATAAATCACTTTTATCATGGATGGAACAGCCCCTAACGGATGATCAAGTAGCTTTATTACTTGCTCCTATTCATGCAACAGGACATGATTCAGATGCTACTTATGAATATATTCACCGCCAACAGCGCATTAAATCGAAATATGAAACGGATCGATTATTATATGTAGCAACCACTCGAGCTAAAAAACGATTGTATTTATTTTTCGATGCAGTAAAAAAAGATAATGGTGATATTAAGGTTGAATCGGGTAGTTTTTTAGAGAAGCTGTGGCCGTTGTTGGATCATAAGTTATTAGCGCAGGAGATTCCCACGTCGCCCTCTGGGCTCCTTGGAATGACAGGTCCTCGATATATGCAACGGATTAGTTCTTCGTGGCATAATCCATTTCAAGCTATGCACCATACCACCATTGCATTTCATGCTAAACAAAACGGCTTTCAACTCACCGATCATACTTCCAGATTAATTGGTACTGTCACCCACCGTATTTTGCAGCAGGTAGCTAATGCTGGAATAGATTGGTGGAAAAAAAATAATAAAGATAATCAGTTACGCTATATTCATCAACAACTACTCCAAGCAGGGTTATTACCGCAGCAATTAGAAAATTCAAGCCGAGCTATTCAAACCATGATCGACAAGGTGATAAAAGACGCACGCGGCGCGTGGATTTTATCCCCACATGCTGAGGCTGCCTGTGAATTTGCTATTTCGGCCGTGATAGAAGGGAAAGTGGAAAATTTGGTTATCGACAGAACTTTTATTGATGATGGTATTCGCTGGATTATTGATTATAAAACGACGACATTCTTGTCAGAAGAAAAATATTTAGAAAAAATGCAACAATATTATCGGGCGATGCAATTAATGGATGATCGCCCGATTCGGTTGGGGTTGTATTTTCCTGCTCTGTTAGAATGGAAAGAACTAACCATTTAGTCCACAAAAATATCCGGATAAAGCGGCGCAGAGGGGTGCATAGCATATTGATCAAGATTGGTCATACCCTGCTCTTTCAGCACCTTTTCATCAATAAAGAAATTCCCTGTTACTTTCCGGCTATCGCTGGTCAAAATAATATGTGCTGCATCGGCCATAATCGTAGGCTTTCGACTCGCTTGATAAATTTCCTTCGGAAAATTGACAGCAATAGCCGCTGTGGCAATGGTCGTTTTCGGCCATAAAGAATTCACTGCGATACCTGCTGCTTTAAATTCTTCTGCCATTCCCAATGTACACATACTCATACCATATTTTGACATCGTATAAGCCACATGTTGTTTAAACCATTTAGAATTCATGTTTAATGGCGGAGAGAGATTTAAAATATGGGGATTTTTCGCTTTCTTAAGATGCGGGATACATAATTTAGAACACATAAACGTCGCACGGACATTGACTGAAAAAATGAGATCAAAACGTTTCATCTGCATTTCTTCTGTCGACGATAAATTAATCGCACTGGCATTATTGACTAAAATATCCATTCCACCAAATGTTTCAACTGTTTTTGCAATCGCCTGCGTCACCTGCTCTTCTTCACGTACATCCACGCACAGTGGCAATGCTTTGCCACCCAACTTTTCCACTTCTTCTGCTACAGTATAAATCGTACCTTCTAATGTTGGATGTGCTTCTGTCGTTTTCGCGGCAATCACTATTTTTGCTCCATCCCGCGCACAACGCAGAGCAATTTCCCTACCAATTCCACGACTCGCACCCGTAATAAAAATGACTTTATCTTTTAAACTTGCCATAACTTGCTCCTTCAATTAAATTTCCCGCCACATTTGATACCCCGCCACCACATGATGCGGCTGATCACATGATGCCATTTCATCACCTTGTGCCAGCGTGCCTTGTAAAAGAATCGTTCCAAAACGCAAACTAACCCGATAATACGCGGCAATTTGGCCTCCTATCACCCCACAAGCATCTTTTCCCAGTGATTCCACCACGTAATAATACGGATTTCCTGCTGAATTACCACTACAAGCGTTAGATTGCCACCAATCCATCGTCTGCTTCGCCAACGCTGATGGTGAGGTAATGGGAATAAAGCAGTTTAATCCATCGATAGTCGTTAAACCATATAAAACTGTTCTAGCGTTATCCACATTTACTTCACGCTGCCATTCATCTTGATTCATTTTGATAATAAGCGCTACCGTCGTCAGACCATATAGACCCATCATTGAAAAAATTTGTAAAAAAATCAGAACGACGAATAAAGTAAAACCTTTTGATTTAGAGAGCGACATAAAGATGCCATGTTTTTTTAAGCGTAGAAGAAACTAAATCCAAATCAATCGCCACTCCTCTGATACGAGACCAATCGTCCACTTCACTAGCAGGTACATCGGTTAGCTTTCCATCTTGATAAATCGAATAAGTAAGTTGCATGTGATTAATATTTTCGACCAGCTCTGTATTACCATCATTGTTTTTGACAAATAACGAATAAATGGGCGTGCCATTTTTTTCCGTATGATCCGTCTTGGCAATATAATAAGTATTTATCTCGAATGGCCCTATTTCCGCATACGCTTCATATTTATTTTGCAAGGGAGAGGTCGTGATAATTTTTTGTGATTGCTGAGAAGAAGAAACACTTTCTGCTTGAAAAATTTCCGCCTTGTTACAATCTGCTATTATCAAAACATCTCCCGCATGAATATTGATTTCTTTACTCACTTCAATCGTCGAAGCATCTTGCATTGTTTTGAGAATGACATTTGGAAAGACCAGATGTCTAACGGTAAACTGTGTATCGCTTCCTGTAAGTTTATTTTGCGGAGTAATAGCGTAGCTAGATGAATAAGAAGCGATGGGAAAATCGTTGGTTAGCCGAGCACAGCCAATATACCCTGCTTGCTGAATATCGGATTTTAAAAAATTCGTTGCTAATTTTGCATTATCCTGCAAATGATTAAGTGCATCTTGTAAACGATAGCCGCGCTGGCTTGAAAGGTAAATTTCCACCAACGAACTAATGAGTAATAAACCAATCACAACCGCCACCATCAGTTCAATCAGTGTTTCGCCTTTTATATTTTTATTGATAAACATCCTGATTGACCTACCGTGTTTTTACTACATTGCTGTTCTGTCATCTGTCCCCAAAAAATAGAGACTACATTATCTTGAATCGTTCCCCAGCCTTGCGGCAAAACTTGTTGATTTTGCTGATTCCATGCCTGCAATGCATCATTATTATTGCCATCCCCCAAGGCACGAAGACGTTCTGTCATCACATCCAACTGTTGTGTTGCAACGCTAAAATAATAAGCCGCCTTGGCTTTTTGCAAGGCGGTCACTTGCATAGCATCAAATCCCAACAACATGAGCGATAAAATGAGAAGACTAACAAGAATCTCAATCAGATTACCCATTTCGCTTGACAAAATCCGCCATAAAATTAACGAGCAAATCCACCCCTTCTTCTGGCACAGCATTATAAATGCTAGCACGCACACCACCACTCACACGATGACCACGCAAATTCATTAATCCTTGTCTTTCTGCGCCTTCTAAAAATAACGGCGTCAGTTTTTCATCATGCAAATAAAACATCACATTTTCCATTGAACGATAATCAGGCTCGACGCGGCAGAGATAAAAATCTTTATGTTGATTGATCATAGCGTAAAGTTTTTTAGCTTTGCGTTGATTAACTTCATAAATCGCTTTCACGCCACCTTGACGCTTCAGCCAAGCTAGTACTAAGCCGGCAATATACCAACTGTAAGTTGGCGGCGTGTTATAAAATGAATGATGCTCTGTTTGCGTCTTATAAGAATAGAGCGTAGGAGTATAAGGCAAGGGATCTTTGATCAAATCCTCGCGGAGGATGACAATCGTCACTCCTGCTTGACCAACGTTTTTCTGCGCACCTGCATAAATAATCCCATAATCACTGACATTAATAGGCGAAGACAAAATATTAGAAGTCATATCTGCCACCAGTGGCACATCACCTGTTTGAGGTACCCAATGGAATTCAATGCCATCGATCGTTTCATTTGGTGTGTAATGCACATACGCTGCCTCTTTTGTTAACGACCAATGTTCTTGCGTCGGAACATACGCCAAATGATTACGGTGTTCAGTATGAGCAGCGATATTAACCGTGCCATAGCGTTTCGCTTCCGCCACGGCTTTTTTAGACCAGACACCGGTTTCAATATAATCGGCGACTTTCTTTTCGCCAAACAAATTCAATGGCACCATGGCAAATTGTGTAGTCGCGCCACCTGCGAGAAAAAGAACGTGATAATTTTTCGGGATTTCCATCAATTCCCGCAAATCTGCTTCTGCTTGCTCTGCCACTTCTTTAAATTCATGCCCACGATGCCCAAGCTCCATAATAGACATACCGGTACCCTGCCAATCGAGCATTTCAGCCTGAGCTTGCTTTAAAACTTCTTCTGGCACCATCGCTGGACCAGCGTTGAAATTGTATACCTTGCGCATTGCCTTCATCCTTTTTGTTCTAGTGACTTGAGGTGCTTATCCTAGCAATTCTTATAAAGCTTCGCTATCATGATTGTGATTAAAAATAAATAGAGAGAGTGTATTGTGGGTTACGCTGAGACGGTCAAGTTTTTGGTTGCGATGATTATCATGATGAATCCGCTGGGTTCATTATCGATTTTTCTGCAATTGACACATAAATTTCCTTCCGCTCACCAGCACCGGATTGCTTTAAAATGCGGTTTATCGATTATCGTGATTATGCTCATCACGATCTGGCTAGGTAATCAACTACTTGAATTATTAGGCATTACCATTCCTTCTTTCCGCTTTGCTGGCGGCATTATCTTATTGCTGACTGGTTTATCCATGCTGCAATCGAAAGAAAGCCCCATGAACCATACGCCTGAAGATGATATCGCAGCGGAAGAGCGCACTTCTTTAGCCATTGTTCCGCTTGCCTTACCCGTTATTGTGGGACCCGGCTCGATTAGCACGCTGATTATTGCCTCGACAGATTATCCGACCGCTCATCTCAAACTGTGGTTATCGATTCTTTGCCTCATGCTAGCTGGCGGGATGGGATTTATTTTGTATTATGGCAGTACGATTGCGCGGTTGGTGGGAGAGTCGGTGATTAAGGTGATTACGAGGATTATGGGGATGATTATCATGGCCATCGCGGTGGGGATGTTGGCGAATGGGTTGGTGGGGTTGATACCGGCGTTGCGGTAAGATTATCCATTTTTACTAAAATAATAACCAAGTATGAGTGTTACAATTGGTAATAATCCCGTTTTACATAACTCAAATAAAGATAGGCTTAAATTAGCATCCACGTAATCTACTTTTGCAAGATGATTAATGAATATAGTTAAAAGAAAAACACAGAAAATCCCCGCCAACACCCAATAAGCAAGACGCATCCGTGCTTTTTCAGGATGCCAAAGTTGTTTATCCGGTAACGATATTTCAGATGGAAACTCATTGCTTAAATCTTCATCATTGCTTGCCATGTTGCACAATCCCCGGCAATTTCATTATATATTTATTGCCATTTTCTTCCAGAATGACTTTACCTCCCCGACTAATTACATCGGTAATCATATCAGCAATGTCAATTGAATAACGAATGGCTGTTGTTTTATTTTCTGCATGAACACGATCTTGCACTTCTTCTATCTTATTTAAAGTATTCTCTGTCATATTGACATGAACAAGTTTATATCTTTGAGCTTTCTTTTTATCTTCTGCTTTTTCTGGTTTCATGACGCCCTCGAAAATATACCTTACATATACAAATTATATACTAATAATATACTTCAAGTCATCATTAAAAACCTCCTCTCCCGCTTGCGCAAGAGAGGAGTACGCAATTTACCCCTTCGGCCCTAACATTAATTCCGGCCGCACCCACTCCCTAAACTCCTGCTCATTCAAATACCCCAACGCCAAACAAGCTTCCAGCAGCGACGTCCCTTCATGCCATGCCTTATGCGCAATCTCCGCTGCTTTGTCATACCCAATTTTTGGCGCCAGCGCTGTCACCAGCATGAGCGAATTATGCACCGATGTATTAATCGCCTTCTCATCTGCCTCCAATCCACGCACGCAATACTTAGTAAACATCCGCGATGAATCTGTCAACAATCGAACCGATTGTAAGAAATTATGAATGATCACCGGCTTAAACACATTCAACTCAAAATTTCCCTGCGAATCTGCAAACCCAATCACCGCATCGTTGCCCATCACTTGCACACACACCATCGTCATGGCTTCCGACTGCGTTGGATTCACTTTGCCCGGCATAATCGAAGAACCCGGTTCATTCGCCGGTAAAATTAATTCGCCCAATCCCGCTCGCGGGCCCGACCCTAACCAACGAATATCATTCGCAATTTTCATCAGTGCACAAGCAAGCGTTTTCAATCCACCACTCGCAAATACAAACGCATCATGCGCTGCTAATGCCGCAAATTTATTCGGCGCAGAAACAAAAGGTAATCCCGTCAGTTCCGCAATCTTTGCCGCTGCCTGCTCCGCAAATTTCGGATGCGTATTAAGACCCGTCCCCACCGCGGTACCACCTAATGCTAATTCATATAAACCCGGCAAGGTTTTTTTGATATTCTCTATTGCCGCATCTAATTGCGCCACATAACCAGAAAATTCTTGACCTAATGTCAGCGGCACCGCATCTTGTAAATGCGTACGACCTGTTTTAACAATATGCGCAAATTGCTGTTGCTTTTCTGCTAAGGCATCAC
>SCTP01000247.1 GCA_004322325.1 Gammaproteobacteria bacterium
TACTAACAATATTATCTACTTATGTGAAACAACATCAACTAAACGTCTTTTTTTTCTTGGCAGTATTGGATCATGCACTGCAAGTTTTGGTATTTTTATTGCCTCTAGTATTGCAACTATTTTTTATGAGATATTTTCCTCTACATACCTATCATTATGGGGCTGGCGCCTTGCGTATTCCATATCATTATTAATTGGTGTAACAACTTACTTAATGCGGCGAAATATGGAAGAAACTACTGTATTTCAAGAAATAGTTAATAAAAAACGCATAATTAATAATCCAATTCTTGATTCTTACAAATCACAAAGGAAAGATTATCTAATTGCATTTGGATTAACTCTATTACCTGCAACTGCTTTTAATTATGTTTTCATGTTTTTACCCAACTATTTAATTAGCTCGCTAGGAACTAATGCAAGTAAAGCTCTTAGCGATAACTCAATCTCTCTATTGTTTAGATTATCTATAATTCCAATCCTTGGAATTATAGCAGATAAAATTGGCGGCATTAAAATAGCGCGCTTAGCTAGTATCCTTTTTCTAATATTAAGCATTCCACTTTTTTATAGTATTATTTATCCTTCATTTTTCACTACAATTTCTATATACTTATTTGCTATATTAACAACCTTGAATGCTGCAACAACCCCGGGTTTGTTGATGAAAATGTTAAAACCAGAAACGAGATCTACAATATTTTCTTTTACTTTCAATTGTTGTTTTGGAATATTTGGTGGTATTGTTCCATTTATTAGTTTCTTACTAATTAATGAAACAGGAAGTAAAATGGCATCCGTATATTATTTGATGTTCGCTGCTTTAATTACCTTTGTAGCAACCTTTTTCTTTAAAGGAAATCGCGGTTATGAATAAATATAATTATTTACCTATTATTACCCCAACCACGAAACAAACTTTTTCTGATTACATAGATTCATTAGACATACCGCAAATAGATTATTTTGCGATTGGGATACAAAATACTGTTATTAAACGAAGCATCTCATTGATGTCATTACCAGAATGGCAAAAACATTTTGTAGATAACCATTATGCTAATTTTGATCCAGTACGAAGAATCTCTCTCTATACCAAAAGAAATTTAATTCCATTCTGTGAAATTGATCATCTTGATAATTTTGGTAAAGAAATTATGCAGCAAAGAAAAAATATGGGAATAAAAGATGGAATTATTTTAATGCAAAGATTTCCTAAATTTAATTTTATGATAACACTTGGTACTGGTTTTTCTAAATTTAATGCCTTTGACTTTATTAAAAGATATCATGATAGCATTTTTTTAGTAAAAAGAGACTTGATTAACTTGATTGGAAAAGATGCAAAAAATTTTTTATCGCGAGAAGTATTTGATCCATTTACTCATCTTTCCAGCGATGCCAAATAACAGGAGCTACTCCATCAACGTCAACATTATAAAGGACAGGTTCAACAGTATTCTCATTAGGATTTAGACATGTTAAATTGTATCCTCCCACAGAATTTTTAATGAATCTTCTAAAAAAACGCTCGCCATTTTTTAAATAAATAATACAATCTTTATTAATAAACACTTTTATAGCCTCGCCAAAACGCATTTTTCCACCGACATAATCACCAGGCCGATAAAATGGCCTCATATCATCATTAGAAACAATCATTATAACTGCGTTAGGATAGCTTTCTTTGAATGCGTTCGCCTCTCTAACCATCGCAACTTCATCATCTTCAAGGGACAGTTCTTTACTTGTCGGATTTGCAAAATAATGGCTTACTGTTACTGTTGTTTTCGGATCAAGCCCAACTCCTTCCATAATCCAATCTTCACTTACAATAAGTCCTTCGCCCCGATAAGCATCTACACATCGCTTTGCACCAGAGTGAGTAAGGCTGGTAGTTTCATTTTCCCATGATTTTAGGGTAACTTCAGGCAAGCCATATTTTTCTTGCAAATAAGCACGACTAACTCGTAAAAGCGAGCGAATGTATTTTAGCCTTTTACCAGGATTAGCTAACTCTTCTTTGTTCGGATCTATGGCCATTCTATCCACTCTTAAGTTATATTCATGTCATTAATTACCAGATATAATTTTTATCAGATAAATTAATAGATAAGGCAAAATGATTAATTACCCAATATTAGATAATTTAAGAGTTTTTCTCAAGCTTAAGATGGATTTTTAAACAAATTGATGTTTTTTGTGTTAAATATATACATAACATTCAAATTAATTCCTATTACAGAAAGATAAAGCCTCACTATAGGAGAAAAAACTATGGCGATTAAATCGGTCGTGAAGCTAGGCAACAAGCAACTAGCTAATCCGTCGTTGCCTGTTGAGCATTTTAAATCAGCAGAGCTTTTTGAGTTAATCCAAGACATGCTGGACACTATGAAGGAAAAAGGCGGTGTCGGTATTGCTGCTCCTCAAATTGGCCACAATAGGCGAGTTATCATATTTGGATTTGAGAAAAATGAACGCTATCCTAATGAAAAACCTGTGCCATTCACTATTCTGATCAATCCAATCATCGAGATACTATCGGATGAAATGGTAGATGGCTGGGAAGGATGTTTAAGTGTACCTGGTTTGCGTGGACTTGTCCCTCGTTATCAAAAAATCCGGTATAGCGGTTTTGATGCTGAAGGAAATCCTATCTCTCAAGTAGCTGAAGGATTTCACGCTCGTGTAGTGCAACATGAATGCGATCATATTGATGGAATTTTGTTCCCACAACGTATCAAAGACATGCGATTTTTTGGGTTTGAGGAAGAAATTTTCGCTAAATAAAGGCACCTGTTAGATTAGGGGAATATAACAAATGAATAAGATAGTCATTAATTTACCAGAAAAATATATATATTCCAAAATCCTTTCCGTTAGGATTTATGACATAAACTACGGAAATCATGTTGGCCATGACTCCATTATTTCTTTACTTCATGAAGCTAGAGTAGCTTTCTTAAGAGAAAATAATCTCTCTGAAATGGACATATACGGAAGTGGGTGGATAATGTCATCTATAAGTGCTTTATACAAAAGCCAGGCAAAATATGGTGATGATTTGGAAATATCTATCGGAATAGGAGAAATATCACAAACAAGTATTGATTTTATTTATCAAGCCATAAATGTAATCTCTAAAAATGAAATTGCAAGAGCAATAACAAAAATGGTATTTTTTGATTACAAAAAAAATAAGATTATGCCAGTCCCAAAGGAATTTGTTAATTTAATACGAAGGTAGTTTTTTTGGTTTGAGGGTAAAATTTTACAACATGTACGCATTACTTTTTAGCTATACCCATTAATTTCAAATTTTAAAGTTATTCCGCTGCAAGAATATTCTCTTCTAACATTTTTTTATGCCAATAAGAATCAAAATAATGTACCTTCGAGGTTGATGGTATATTTTCTCTTTCAAGCATAAGAATTATCATTTCTTGTGGGAGGTCAATCCCATGCTTTCTTATTTCATTTACACACTCATCAATATTGAAAAAAGTTTTATTTTCACCATGAAGTTGATCTAAATGATATGGTATATCATCCTCTATATCCGGTGATAAACTACCACTATAATCGTGTTGAAGAAAATATTTATAACCTTTTATCCTAGGAAGCCATGCAATAACTGCTTTGATGGTGCAATTTTTTGATGATAACGCCTTTAAAAAAGGATCATTCTTATGATCTTCATTAATTCGACATTCAGTTTTTCTAGCACGATAAATAAAATAACCTGCCCCTTCGTATATTTTCCGCCGTTTTGATTTTTCAAAACGGTTTTTTCTATAGACCCATGGCTGAATACCTAAAATATGATAAGAAATGAATTCGCCTAGTCCACTTTCAAATAATTCTTTTGGCCATAAAAATGAATATGTCATTGATTTTACAATGATACCAATAGGTAATTTTCGATTGAAAAGAAATGGAACACACTCCATAAGTATCTTTACGACAAATGCAATGTAAATCATTGCTACTATGTTAACAGCTATATGAAAAAAATTATTCATCAAAATTTTTCCTAAAATAGTTCATTAATTAACGGCACTAACTTTAGCATAAAGCGACTTCCTCATACAGTCTACAAAGAGGTGTGGTTTTGGGTTTAAGGATAAATTTTCTTCATAAGATGGCATTAATATTTATAATTAGTCTCTCCGGAAAGTACACTCTTAACTAGAGGATCTAAAATCCTATAATAACCCTCTTTATCCACATAAAGATAATCTTTTTCACATAAAACAGATATGGCTTGCGATATACTACTTGGTGACATTGCCCATTTACCGGAAAAACTTTTACTTAAAACCTCTTTTGTCGGATTCTGGTTTGAGAGATTAATAAGTAATTTTCTTTGATTGAGGCTTAATAATTCAATTTCCCTTTCAATAAGAGATCTATTTTCCAAAACGTATTGTTCCCAAAAGTTATTTACTATATTTTCTTCTAAATATTTTTCTGTCCACAACAATGAACATAATTTATTTACATAATATGGATGTCTCTCAGTAAGGGCAAAAATCATCTGTAATACAAAATCAGGTAATTTGTTATTCCACTTATCAATGGCTGCCTTTTGAATGAATGGCTCATAATCTTTTTCTAAAATTCTATCCAAAAAAATTACATCACATAATTTGTAAAATGGTCTTTTCTTATCATAAAACATTTGTTGCATTAAATGTCTATTGCTTCCTGAAAAAACATACGATATACAAGTAGATTTCTGCGCTGCTTCACGTATTGCTGCTTCAATGGAATGATCTTTTGTAATTTCTCCCAATACTTGAAATTCATCCATATATAAAATAGCTTTCTTCTTTTTAGTTTTTGCACATTGATGTAATTTTTCTAGAGAGTCATAAATAACGTCTGCTGCCTTCTTTTTTCGCTTGTTAAAATTCAACTTAATACCAGCTTTTCCCAAAACAACTCCCACCTCCATTCCAGAAAATAAATCTGTTGCAAGTTTAAGTAGTCGTTTAGGCGCTGTTTCAAACTGACCGATAAGAACTCCTATACCATTGAGCACAGCTGTTTGTATATCTTCTTCAGTTAACTCTTTATATAAATCTATATGTGCAAAAGGAACTCTGGCATGCTGAAAAGCATTAATAGCAAGGCTTGTTTTACCATAACGACGCGGAGATATAATCAAAACTGGGTTAGTACCTTCTATATTAGCTGTTAGTCTTTTAATCTCTTCTTTTCTGTTACAAAAAGCATGTCCTAAAGCTAAATGAGTAGGGAAATAATTTATGTTGCTCATTTGTTTCCTCCTTTATGTTTCATAAATTATG
>SCTP01000248.1 GCA_004322325.1 Gammaproteobacteria bacterium
CTTCATATTCATCAATTTTTAAAAATACCATTAGATCAGCTCAATGTTAGTTCAAATTTTTCAGAATTTGGATTTGACTCTATTAATTTAGTGAAATTTGCCAAACTTATTTCAAAACACTTTGGTTTTAATATTACCCCAGCAAAGCTGTTTGCCAATCCAACTATCGGTGCATTGGCTGATTATTTGCGGCAGGAATATGCTATCCCAGCCGCCGCTGATGATGCTATTGCAATCATTGGTATAAGCGGTAAATTTCCTCAAGCAGATAATCTTGAGGCTTACTGGGAAAATTTGTTACAAGGAAGAAATTGTATTTCAGAAATCCCGAAAGAACGTTGGGATTGGAATGACAATAAAACGGATGTGAAATGGGGTGGGTTTATCAACGGCATTCAAAAATTTGATCCTCAGTTTTTTGGCATCACCCCGCAAGAAGCGGAGCTCATGGATCCACAACATCGTTTATTAATGACTTACACCTACAAAGCAATTGAAGATGCGGGGTATCATCCAAAAGTATTGGCTAACACGGCAACGGGTGTATTCATTGCGATTGGTAACAATGGATACAATAGTCATTTTCCGGCAGGTAACTTACCTTCCATTGCACCTAATCGAATAAGTTATTTCTTTGATCTCCATGGTCCCAGTGAACCTGTTGAGACGGCTTGCGCTAGTTCTTTAGTAGCGATTCATAAAGCGATCAATGAAATTAATAATGGAACGTGTGATGTTGCGATTGTTGGTGGTATTAATACAATAGTAACACCCGCTGGCCATAGAGCATTTACTCAAGCAGGATTGTTAAGTAAAGATGGTCGATGCAAGCCATTTTCTTCTGAAGCGGATGGTTTTGTTCGGGCTGAAGGGATTGGCGTACTCATTTTGAAGCGTTTGAGTTTAGCAGAGAAAGATAATGATCATATTTATGGCGTTCTACGAGGCAGTGGAGTCAATCATAATGGTCGATCTAATTTTCTTACCGCGCCCAATCCTAACGCTCAATGTGATTTATTAGAGAGTGTCTATAAAAAATCAGGTATTGATATTAATACAGTGACTTATATTGAAACACATGGAACAGGAACAGAGTTAGGCGATGCCATTGAAATAGAAGGACTCAAAAATGCGTTTAAGAAGTTAAATGGGCGACAAAAAAATTGTGCTATTGGCTCTGTTAAAGCCAATATAGGGCATACCGAGATAGCCTCTGGAATGGCGAGTATTATCAAAGTGCTTTATCAAATGAAACATAAGATGCTCGTTAAAAGTATCCACTGCGATACCATCAACCCCCATCTTCAGTTAGAAAATAGTCCATTTTATGTGGTAAAAGACAATCAAACATGGGAACGTATGAAGGATCAATCGGGCGCACACTTACCATTGCGAGCAGGCGTGAGTTCATTCGGTTTAGGTGGTGTGAATGCTCATATTATCGTAGAGGAATATATCGCTAAATCGACCGTTACCAGAATGCCTCTTCCAGGGTATGAATTTAAAGAAAGTAATTATTGGATCACTAAAAATAATCCACTTTTCTTAAAATGGTATGGGAGTCAAATATGACACAAGATCAAATTTTTGAAGTAATAAAAAAATCAGTATTAGACATATTAATCGATATCGAACCTGAGCTTATTAAAATAGATAAATCTTTAAAAGACTTAGGAGCAAATTCAATTGACCGGATTGAAGTCATTAGTAGTACGCTCGAGCAGCTTAATTTGAAGCTGCCATTGATGACTTTTAAGAATGCGACAAACATAAGAGAAATAGTGGATATTTTTCATGAACACCTTTGTAAATGAACCAATATATTGTGTGGGTACAGGAATAATAAGTTCCATTGGTGCTAATGTTCAGGAATTTTCAAATGCATTAAAAAACGGCGTGAGCGGAATTTCTTGGCTTAAAGGATATGAAAATAGTGAATTACCAATGAGAATAGGCGCTCAAATACCCGATTTTTCATTTACAAACATTAAAGTAGCGAGAAGATCACCATTTACCATACAAACGTCAGTGATTGCGGTAGTAGAAGCATGGCATCAGGCAAGATTATCTGAAAATCAAGTAGAACCCGAACGTATTGGGCTTGTCATCGCAGGACAAAATACGACACAAAATTACCAATATGCCTTGCATGCTAAGTTTATCGAACATCCTGAATATTTATCACCTCGTTATGCATTACAGTTTTTAGAAACAGATCAAGTGGGTGTGATAAGTGAAATATTTAATATCCAGGGTGAAGGTTTTGTGGTGGGAGGTGCATCTGCCAGTGGCAATGTTGCGATCATAAAAGCGCAGCAATTAATTCAGGCGGGAATAGTGGATGTTTGCTTAGTCGTGGGCGTAGTAGCCGATTTATCGCCTATGGATATCCAAGGCTTTTATAATATTGGCGCGATGGGGGCAAGAGAATTTAAACATCAACCTGAAAAAGCATCGAGACCGTTTGATGATAAACATGAAGGATTCATTTATGGGCAAGCAAGTGGTTGTTTGGTTCTAGAGTCGGCAAGCAGTATGGAAAGAAGGAAAATAACGCCAAATGCTGAGCTTTTGGGTGGTTCATTATGTTTGGCAGGAAACAGTACCTCAGAGCCTAATCTTGCAGCAGAAGTAAAAGTAATGAAAACAGCAATTAAACAAAGCCATATTTCAAGCGATAGGATCGATTATTTGAATGCGCATGGTAGTTCATCGCCACTTGGAGATCAGGTAGAAGTAGAAGCAATCATCAGTGTTTTTGGAGGAAACAATAAAAATCTATTGATAAATTCCACGAAAGGACTGATTGGACATTGTCTTTATTCTGCTGGAGTCGTTGAAGCGATTGCAACAATTGTGCAAATGCAAAATAATTTTATTCATCCCAATAAAAATTTAGAAAATCCTATTTCGGATTCCTGTCAATTTTCTGGAGGAGTATCAATAGATAAAAAAATAACTTATGCGATGAGTAATTCTTTTGGTTTTGGTGGAATTAATACCAGTATCATATTGAAATCTTTTTGAAAGAGGAATGATAAATGAAGAGTGTTGGAATCGAAGCAATGAATGCTTTTTGTGGTACAGCTTATGTCAATGTCAATGAATTGGCGAAATACAGAAAATTAGATATGGCGCGTTTTGATAATTTGCTAATGAATGAAAAATCGGTTGCTTTGCCTTATGAAGATCCTGTTAGCCTGGCTGTTAATGCTGCTAAACCCATTATTGATGCGTTAAGTAATGACGAAAAAAATCGTATCGAAATGGTCATTACCTGTACTGAATCTTCGTTTGATTTTGGCAAGTCAATGAGTACTTATGTACATCATCTTTTAGGCTTAAATCGTAATTGTCGTCTTTTTGAGCTTAAAAGTGCTTGTCATTCTGGCGTTACGGGATTGCAGATGGCGATCAATTTTATTCTTTCTGGTGTCTCCCCTGGAGCAAAAGTACTTGTTTTAGCAACGGATATTTCAAGGTTTATGGCGGTGGAAGGCGGTGACGCATTATCTGAAGATTGGTCGTTTTCTGAGCCGAGTTCGGGTGCCGGTGCGACGGCTGTATTAGTGAGTGAAAATCCTGACATATTTAAAATTGATGTAGGTGCTAATGGATATTACAGCTACGAAGTGATGGATACCTGTCGACCCATTCCCGATAGCGAAGCTGGGAATTCAGACTTGTCTTTGATGTCTTATTTGGATTGTTATGAGAAAGCTTTTGAGGAATATAAAAAAAGAGTATCTACTGCTGATTATAAAGATAGTTTTTCATATTTAATTTTTCATACACCTTTTGGTGGGATGGTAAAAGGTGCGCATCGTAAAGCGATGCGTAAATTTTACCAAGCTAAAGCCGATGAAATTGAAGAAGATTTTAATGTAAGAGTGATGCCTGGATTGAAATATTGTCAACGGGTAGGGAACATTATGGGAGCAACCACCATGTTATCGCTTATCAGTACGATTGAAAATGGTGTCTTTAATACACCGAGAAGAATCGGCTGTTTCTCGTATGGTTCAGGATGCAGTTCTGAGTTTTTTAGCGGCATCGTCACAAACCAAGCACAAAAGAAATTACGCGAGTTATCAGTCGTTAACAATTTAGACCAACGGCGTAAATTATCGATGGATGAATATCAGTCTATTATCGATTCGAGTGGATTAGTAAAATTTGGTACAAGAAATGTTAAATTGGATATGAGTCAAATTAAAAAAGTTCAAAACTCAAGATTATATCTTCGAGAAATAAATGAATATCATCGAAAATATGAGTGGCTATGATGAAATATACTACAATTCAAGTACGCTTTGATGGCACCATTTGCTTTCTGAAACTTTATCGACCAGAGTCGGGCAATACTATTAATGACGTTTTAATAGATGAATGTACTGATGTACTGAAAAGCTGTGAAAAAGAAATGACGATAGTTGTTCTAGAAGGACTGCCTGAAGTATTTTGCTTTGGTGCTGACTTTAAGCAGATCCAAGAAGCTCAAAGACCTGAAAATCTCTATGATCTATTTAGATTATTAAGTCATGGTTCTTTTATTTCTGTTGCGCATGTTAAAGGAAAGGTAAATGCAGGTGGAGTGGGTTTTGTCGCAGCCTGTGATATCGTTCTAGCTGATGAAAAGGCGACCTTTGGGTTATCTGAATTATTATTTGGTCTTTTTCCTGCCTGTGTCTTACCATTTTTAATTCGTAAAATTGGTTATCAACATGCTCACTACATGACTTTAATGAATAAGGCGATATCGGTGCAACAAGCTGCGAAGTATGGGTTGGTGGATATGTATGAAGCTGATAGTGAAAACCTACTAAAAAAACATTTACTACATTTGAGGCGGCTTTCTAAGAAAACCATTTCAGAATATAAAAATTATACGCGTTCACTGATGGGTCATCACTTAGATGAGTCTAGAACATTGGCAATAAAAGCGAATAGAGCAATGTTTGAAGATAAAGACAATCTACATAAAATTAGTGATTTTATTATCAATGGCAACCTTCCATGGCAAGGAGGGGTATCGCAATGACAGAAACTGCCGTCACCTATCAAGAGTTTGAAACGGAAATTGCACAAATTACGATGCAGGACCGTGTTAATAAAAATACATTCTCGGAAGAAATAATTGCGGGGCTTAAACAGGCATTTAAATTAGTAGAGCAAAATGAAGCTATCAAAGTAGTAATATTGACAGGCTATGACAATTATTTTGCATCAGGTGGTACGAAAGTTGAATTACTTGCTCTTCAAAG
>SCTP01000249.1 GCA_004322325.1 Gammaproteobacteria bacterium
ATAGCCACCATACAATTGCAGGGCTTGGTTACAAATGGTGAAGCCTAAGTCGGTTGCTAATCGTTTGGCCATGGCACATCGCATGGCGGCTTGAGGATCGTGCTGATCTAAGGCGACAGCGGCACGGTGGACCATGAGCCGGGCGGCTTCTAAATCGGTTAACATATCGGCGAATCGAAATTGTAAGGCTTCAAATTCCGCTAGCTTATGCTGGAATTGGCTGCGTTCTAGCATATATTGACGTGCGAGGCTTAAGCATTGTTTGGCACCGCCGAGCGAGCACGCGGCGATATTGATGCGTCCGCCATTTAAAGCGGATAAAGCGATTTTAAACCCTTGTCCTTCTTGCCCAATGCGATTACTGACCGGGACACGACAATTTTCAAAAAAGACCATGGTAGTCGGTTGGCTATGCCAGCCTAACTTTTGTTCTTTTTTGCCAAAACTGATACCAGGACGCTCTTTTTCTACTAATAAGCAAGTGATGCCGTTTGGACCTTCTTCGCCCGTACGGACCATGCAAGCGTATACATCACTGGTTGAGCCGCCGGAGATGAAGGCTTTGGTGCCATTCAGCACATACTCTTCTCCTTCGCGCACCGCCGTCGTTTTTAAAGAGGCAGCATCTGAGCCTGCGCTTGGTTCGGTTAGGCAATAACTACTCATGACCTCCATGGTGACGAACTTAGGCAGCCAGGTTTGGCGTAAAGTCTCATGGCCGTATTGATCAATCAGCCAAGCGACCATGTTATGGATGGAAAGATAAGCGGCGGTGGAAGGGCAGGCAGTCGCTAATTCTTCAAAAATAAGCACACTATCCAGACGCGATAAGCCACTTCCTCCTACATCACTGCGCACATAAATAGCGGCAAGGCCAAGTGAGGCGGCTTTGCGTAAAGTATCGCTAGGAAAAATATGTTTTTCATCCCATTCACGTGCAAACGGTAGCATTTCTTTTTCAGCGAACTGTTGCACCATTTCACGAATGGTTTGTTGTTCTTGTGTTAAACTAAAATCCATCTGTTACTCCATGATTATTTGTTCTAAAGCAATGGCTTCTTGAATCGTTTCACGGCGACGAATAAGGTGCATTTGATGATTATCGATTAATATTTCAGCCGGTCGAGGACGTGAATTATAATTTGAACTCATGCCAAACCCATAAGCACCTGTACCATCGATGGCTAATAAATCATTCGGATGGAGAGCGAGTTCACGATTTTTACCGAGGAAATCGGCTGATTCGCACACGGGGCCGACAATATCGTATATTTTTTTTTCGTCAGAATGTAACGTCACGGGTTGAATATCATGCCAAGCATTATAAAGTGAAGGGCGTAGCAAATCATTCATACCAGCATCGACAATCGCAAAGTTTTTATGGCGAGTAAATTTAAGATATTCTACACGTGTTAGTAACACACCCGCATTGCCTACCATCGCACGCCCCGGTTCCAGAATCACTTCCAACGTATAAGGTGATAATTTCTTTTGCACCGCTTGAGCATAGTCAGCAATCGTAGGAGGGGTTTCGCGATGATAAATAATACCTAATCCACCGCCGATGTTAATGGTTTGAATGGCGATTCCCCGCTCACGTAATTGCTGATAAAGAAAGATTAAGCAGTCGATCGCGGTCAGAACAGGATCTAATCTTGTCATTTGTGAACCAATATGACAGCCAATACCGATTAATCTTACGGATGAGAGAGACGATAAACGCTGACATAACGGAAGAATGTGGCTAATTTCCATCCCAAATTTATTTTCTTTTAACCCTGTGGAAATATGCGCATGGGTTTGCGGATTTACATCAGGATTAATACGAAGCGTTATATTCACCGTCGTGTTAAGTTGTTGAGCAATCACCGCTAGACGATCTAATTCGGGTTCCGATTCTACATTAAAGCAATAAATTCCTTTTTTAATCGCTTGTTCTATTTCTTCTCGTTTTTTACCCACCCCGGAAAAGACAATTTTTTTCGGGTCACCACCTGCCGCGAGGACACGCTCTAATTCACCCATTGAAACAATGTCAAACCCAGCGTTTAAGCGAGCGAATAAATGCAAAATGGCAATATTGCTATTCGCTTTGACGGCATAACAAATCCGATGCGGCATCGATTGAAATGCTTGATTGAAAGCCTGCCAATTATTTTCTAGCATGGCACGCGAGTAAACATACGAGGGTGTGCCGAATGTGTCAGCGACGTGAGCTAACTTAACATTTTCAATGCAAAGGTTTCCATCGATGTAATGTAAACATGACATTGTTAATCCGTCGCTAAATCACAATGCGCTTTGAGCCATTCGTTATAATCGGCAATATGGCCCAAAGAAGCGTTTAAAAATCGTTGTGCTGATAAAGTTAATTTTTTATTTAATTCATTCGTCAATTTTGCTTGAATGCAAATTACATCATTAACAGATTTGGCTTTTTCTAAGCGGCTTAAATTTTCAATGCTGGTTGAAAAAACATCATTAAGAATAAGAATGTTTTGTTCAATATAGCGTTGAATTAATGTATTTAATTGCTCATCTTTCACACCGGAAAATTTTTCGATTAAATTCGAAAAATTTTTCCAATTTTCCTGAAATTCTTGATAAGACATCGTCAACCTCCATGCGTTTTGAACCGTCACTCAGGGTATTAGTATACCGTAACTAAAATCGGTATGTCTTATCTAATTTTGGTTGTTGGGCAACAAAATGCCAATAGGAAATCATTTTAATCAGCTGTTGGCTTGCGATGGCCAGTTCATAACCTGGATGAAGAAGCGGTAGTGAGACAAGTGACCATTGATTATTTTCCAGGTTAACCGCTTCCAGTTCTGCGTTAACGGAGACGGAAAAGCTGGATAAGGGAAGCGATAAACCTTTGCCGATGGCTTTGATGAGGGCTTCTTTGCGTGACCATAGGCGATAGAACCCCATGATTCTCTCTTTCTCAGGCAACTGGAGGAGCGCTTGGTATTCTGTTGGGCTGAAATACCGTTGCGCCACATTGGTTTCATAACGATTCTGTATTTTTTCAATGTCAACCCCAATCGCCTGGTCGAGGGTAAAAGCATACACAGCCACATCATGAGAATGAGCGAGGTTAAATTGGAGGTGAGGATGGGTAGATAAATAAGGTTTATGGTGTTTTCCATAGGAAAAGACAATGTCTTGCGGTGGTATACTCAGGTACAGGCTTAAAAGTAACCGCAAGGTGTTGCGTGCGACGATAAAGCGTTGACGATGCAGGGGAAAGTGGAAGCGATTGGCACGTTCGTGCTCATCAGGGCTTAAGAAGAGACGTTTTTTTTCGTCTAGGACGAGGGTTAAGTCGGCTGACCAGAGATGGATATCATGTTGTGCTAATTGCATGGTCATCATAGTGGGTTGTAAAAATGTGATTTTAACATGTATGCTATGAGAGTTAACGGTTTTTCGAGTTCTCAAAAGGAGAGTTGTGAATGAAAGACTTAAACTTATATGGTTGGATTGCGCTGATTATAGTGATTATAGGCGGCATTAATTGGGGTTTGTTGGGGTTATTTAACGTTAATATTATTTCCGCTATTTTAGGTATCATGTTGGGGCGGTTGATATTTATTATCGTAGGGGTTGCAGCGGGTTATTTATGCTACTTACTGTACCTTGAAAAAATGAAAAAAACGCCGTAACGCACTACCTGTCTTTTGGTTAGCGTGCCTCCCGCGGGGAGGTACGCTAATGCATTGCAACGCCGAGTAGTTTTCCAATGCTAAACGTAACGATACCCGCGATAAAACCAATGAGTAACATGCGTAAACCCTGTCGGATAGGATTTTTGTTCGTAAATAAACTTAAAGCAGCGCCGATAGTGAATAAAGATACGCCTGTAATCGCAATGCTGATAGGCATGTTAAATGAAGAGTCGCCTAGTAAGAAAGGAATCAGGGGTAGAAAGGCGCCCAGTGCGAAAGAAAAAAAGGAAGAGATCATGGCGCCAATAGGAGAAACCAAGTCATTTGGGTTTAACCCTAGCTCTTCACGGGCTAACGTATCGAGGGCCGTTTCGGGATTATCGATCATGATTTTAGCCAGACGATCTGCTTCTTCTTTGGGAATGCCACGGGCTTGGTAGATAAAGCTAAGTTCGGCTATTTCTTCCTCAGGATATTCTTCTAATTCTTTTTTCTCGATGACGATTTGGTATTCAAACACTTCGCGCTGAGAACGCACAGAAATGTACTCCCCCGCTCCCATCGAGCAAGCACCGGCTAATAAGCCCGCGACGCCCGCTAAGAGAATAAAATGATGGTTAACATTTGCTCCGGCCACACCCAAAATCAGACTCATGTTAGAAATAAGACCATCATTGATACCAAACACAGCCGCGCGTAAATTACTGGCCGCATTCAGGCTGGTGTGACGATGTTCATGATGATAATGCGTAAACACTGACATGCCACGGATTTTCATGGCGGCTAAAATATGATGCAAATGTTCAGGCCCGATTAATTTAATTAAGCTAGCGACCAAACGGGTACGAAAATCAGGGGTGAAAGTGGGAGGTGGCAAACCTTGATTTTGCATTTTCTTTTCCCACAAAGCCGCTTGTTTTTCTGCAGCGGCTTTCAGTTCTCTAAACATTTTTTTATGCTGCTCATTTTTTTCATATTCTGCGACAATGGCATAAAGATAAGCTGAACGTTTTTCCTCGCGCCAGTTATCATAAGCTTCCATACGATAATCCTTTTCGTTTTTGATCAATAAAATAATCGATTAATTGATTGGCAATGCTTATTTTGGAAGAAGGGCGTCCTGGTATTTGTTCGTAGTGGTACCAACCTGCTTGTTCCAATTCAACGGAATTGGGGGTTAACTCGCCACTTGCATATTCTGCTATAAATCCAATCATGAGGGAATCGGGGAATGGCCAGGGTTGGGAGCCAAAATAGCGTAAGTTCTTAATATTGATATTCACTTCTTCTTTTACCTCCCTATACACGGCTTGTTCAATATTTTCTCCTGCTTCGATAAAGCCTGCAATCAAGCCATAAGCGCCGGGAGGAAAGTGATGGCCGCGCGCCATGAGGATGTGATCGCCTTGATAGATTAACACAATCATCGAAGGGGAAATACGCGGATAAAACAGGAGACTACATTGAGAACAAACCCGTTCAAACGCGTGGGCAGAGTGGGTGGTGGCATGACCACAGCGGCCGCAGAATTGATGGTTTTTATCCCAATGGATAATGAGGTACGCTTTGACCACGGGATTAAACCAATGTGTTTCTAGTTGGTGGAGTGTTTTTTTAAGCGGTACGGCGATCATGTCAGCAGGAATAGCCGCAGTGGGCGGAAATTCGGCACAATAAACCACTTTACCGTTGATTTGACCTAAACAATGTTGCCGGATAAAAATATTTTTTAAGGGCAAAATAGAAGCCGCTGGAGGAAATAAATCTACTTCGCTGTTGTTTCGTAGCAGGATTTGATCATTTTGAAAAATTAACCATACTTCTGAGTTCATATCATCACCTTAAAGACTATTACGCTATATTTAACATCATGTCATTGATGAGAGCAAAGAGACTATGAGAAAATGATTCAATGATCAAAACCTCTAGTTTACCTGACATCATTTTAGCCGTGGTGCAAGAAAAAGGAACAGAACGACCTTTTTCGGGCGAATATGATGATTTTGACGAAGCAGGCACTTATTTATGCCGACAATGCGGGTTAGCCTTGTATCGCTCGCATACTAAATTTCACTCGGGTTGCGGTTGGCCGAGTTTTGATGAAGAAGTAGGAGGGGCTGTTCTCCACGAGCCCGATGCAGATGGAAGCCGTACGGAAATTCTCTGTGCACGATGTCGTGCTCATTTAGGGCATGTTTTTGCAGGGGAAGGATTTACCAGTAGAAATCAGCGTCATTGTGTGAATTCTTTAAGTCTGGATTTTGTGCCAAATTTAACGGTAAAAGACACGGATGAAGCCATTTTTGCCGCGGGTTGTTTTTGGGGCGTGGAATATTATCTAAAACAATTGCCTGGGGTGCTTAAAACGGAAGTAGGTTATACGGGTGGTCATCAAAAAAATCCCACTTACCAGCAAGTATGTTCAGGAACGACAGGACATTACGAAGCCATTCGCGTTATTTATG
>SCTP01000250.1 GCA_004322325.1 Gammaproteobacteria bacterium
ACCCAACCAGACGATACTCGCCAGGATACCCGCCCCCGCTGGAGAGGGTAAACCTTGAAAATAATGTTTATCACTCACCTGCGTATTAAATCGGGCAAGACGAAGCGCCGTCGCCGCTGCGTATAAAAAAGCGGCTAGCCAGCCTAGCTTACCTAAATAAGAGATAGACCAACTATAAATCACCAACGCGGGCGCAATCCCAAAGGCAGCCATGTCTGAAAGACTGTCATATTCCGCCCCAAACGGCGTCTGCGTATTCGTTAAACGGGCGACTCGCCCGTCTAGACCATCTGCAATCATCGCCACAAAAATTGCGATCGCCGCTGTATCAAAATGACCCCTCATCGCTGCCACGATGGAATAAAAGCCAGCAAATAAAGCGGCGGTGGTGAGAAGATTAGGCAATAAGTAAATGCCGCGCTTCTTATCCGTCAACTCTAGCTCTAACTGCTCTTGTTCAAGTTTCATCGCTACCTCTGTTTTTCAAACGCTTTAAGGGCCGCTTCTAACGCCGGATCCAGCGGGGCCACTACTGTAATACGTTGCGCCAGGGAAGGCAAAGTAAAATCGATCGAACGGGCGTGTAAAAACATTCGCTTTAACCCTAAATGATGAGCTAACTTATTGAATTCCGCTTCCCCATACCGATCATCTCCCGCAATCGGATGACCCATATAGGCTGCATGCACCCGTATCTGATGCGTACGACCCGTAAACAGCTTCACCTCCACCAACGTCGACTCTTTAAACGACGTCAGAGGATGAAACACCGTCAGCGCCGTCTTCCCTTCTTCATGCACTTCCACCACATGCTTGCCACCATCCCGATAATCTTTTTGTAAAGGCAAATCCACCCGCAACTCTGACTTCTTCCAATGGCCTTTCGTCAACGCCCAATATATTTTCGTCACCTTCCCTTCGCGCAGCAAACCATGCAACTCTCGCAAAATACGCTTCTTCTTCGCTAAGATCAGGCATCCTGACGTTTCTGAATCCAGCCGATGCCCTAATTCCAACTGTGGCAGCTTAGGATACAAATGCCGCAACGCCTCCACTACCCCCACCCGAACCGTACTACCCGCATGTACCGACATCCCCGCGGGTTTATTAATGATAAGAAAATGCTCATCCTCATACAAAATCCGATCAGCTAATAAGCTCATCGTTTCCTTACTCGGCGGCACTTGCTTCGCCTTTTCGTCTAATGAAACGGGCGGTAAACGGACGCTATCTCCAGCTATTAGCTTATAAAATGCAGCAATACGCTTCTTATTGACGCGAACTTCGCCCTTGCGTAATAATCGATAAATTCTCGATTTTGGCATGCCTTTAAAGCGAGTCATCAAAAAATTATCGATACGCTGCCCTTCCTGCTCTTGAGAGACCACAAAATACTGTACTGATTGACGCATATTTAAGTTCGCCTTGGTTTTAATTGATATAAGATCAAGATATTGATAATATTCATTCACTGAATATGTTACCAGGTAACGTTAGGTTACCTGAAAGGTTAAATTTAAACTTGTGCTTTTATGCACTGATAGCGAGAAATTGGGGTTTAGAGCGATGAACTCTCTGACACTAACCTTTTTAATATGAGCTTATAGTACCTTACCGCTCTCTCTTAAAGACAACCCTCCGCTTATCTTTGCTCAAAGCCCCTTAAAATAAGTGGATGATTTTACTATGAATAGAATGCTTATCAATGCAACTCACAAAGATGAGGAGTTGCGTATCGCGTTAGCTAGTGGTCAATTTCTTTATGATTTAATTATTGAATCAACCTCTCGCGAGCAGAAACAATCAAATATCTACAAAGGAACAGTCACCCGTATCGAACCCAGCTTAGAAGCAGCCTTTGTTGATTATGGCGAAGGACGCCATGGCTTTCTGCCATTGAAAGAAGTGGCTCGTTCTTGTTTCCGTAAAGATTATGCAGACAATGGCAGACGTCCGGCCATCAATGAAGTATTGGAAGAAGGTCAAGAACTGATTATTCAAGTTGAGAAAGAAGAACGCGGCAATAAAGGTGCGGCCCTTACTACTTTTATCACGCTGCCTGGCTGCTATCTCGTCTTAATGCCCAATAATCCTCGCGCGGGCGGTGTTTCCCGGCGGATTGAGGGGGATGAACGGGATGAGTTGCATGGTATTTTAAACTCATTACAGGTTCCTGATGGCATGGGTTTAATTATTCGCACGGCGGGTGGTGGCCGTTCGCTTGAAGAATTACAGTGGGATTTAGATATTTTGCTTCGTTTGTGGAATGTCATTTGCCAAGCAGCAGAGGATGAAAAAGGCGGTAGCTCCTCCACCTCTGCCGCACACCGCCCTGCCCCCTTCCTTATTTATCAAGAAGGCAATGCAGTCATTCGTGCGCTGCGTGATTATTTACGCAAAGAAATCGATGAAATTCTCATTGATCATACAGACGTTTATGAAGATGTCGTCAAACACCTCGAATTAATCCGTCCTGACTTCATCTCTCGCGTGAAACTCTACAAAGACCCCACACCGCTTTTCACTC